>JALVXD010000222.1 GCA_027038295.1 Campylobacteraceae bacterium | reverse complement strand
AAATATGAGAGAACCAATTACCAAAGCTACTTAGAGAAAAAAGCATATTTTTTAGAGACATTGTCGCAACTTAAAAAACCAAAGTTTTTCTCTTTATATGCCAAAGTTTATATGAATGTAAAAGAGCAAGAGCATCTAAATGAGTTGGAGAAAAAGTTTAAAGAGCTTAATGCTTTAGCCACTCCTAAACAGAAAATAGTTGTAGATATGTTGAAGTATGTCAATGGAGTAAGAGCCATTACCTCAACACAAAAAGGAGCCAACAAAGCACTCTTTTTACACTTAACCAAACTTTTAAAAGAGGCTCCTCCTGAAAAAAGAGATGACATCTTTGCCTATACGGCTTACTTTATGGCAAAGTTGTATCCTAAAAATTCTCCTGAAAAGCTTTTTTCTAAACACTGTTCAGTTATGCCTTCTACGGGTTACTCCTATGTAGGAATGTATATGGATGCCATAAAAGCAGATGATTTTGAGCGTTATGTGGAGAAGAAAGATAGAAGTATTTACGAGCAGAAAGTTTTTAGAATTGTTATGAAGTCACTGGCAAAAAATGATGTAGCAAAGTTTTTGACCATACTCTATACCAAAGATGGAAACTTTGAAAAAGCGAACCATTATATGAAACAGATACCAAAACTTAACATAAAAACAAAGTTTAACCCTTTTAATGTTTCACTCTCTGGAAACAACAGAAAGGTAAAAGGAAAAGGGTATGGGCAAAGAAAGTTTGTAGAGACCATGTTAAAAATAGAACAAACCCTAAAAAAGAACCCAACTTCTGCTATGGATCACTACCTCTATGCCAATGGACTCTATAACAGCTCTTGGTTTGGTAACTTTGCCGAAGCAGGTTCTATCGATAGGTCTGTCACCTCTTTTTCAAATGCAGAAGCAGAGCATATTTTGAAAAACTTTGATAAGATAGAAAAAGAGTATAGGTTAGCAGAAAAGTATGCAAAGAATCCAGAGTTTAAAGCCAAAATAGCCTACCAACTGCTTAAAATAGAGTATAACCGTGCTTTGATAAAAAGTGAAGCAGAAGATTATGGAGTTTATGTTGCGTATTTTGATACAAAAGAGTTAACAAAATTACCAAAATTTACAGAGGCTATTCTTGACTATAAAGAGCAGTACAGTAAGACAAAGTATGGAAAAGAGATTATTAAAAAATGTGCAACGTTTAGATATTTTAAATGAAAAAAATATTAGCTCTTTTTGTTATAGTTGTTCTTCTTTTTGGGTACATCTATAACAGACCATTAGAAAAGCCAACCTATACCTTTTATCACTGGACATCAAGCTACAAAGTAGATGTCAATGAGAGTCACCCTCCACGTTATATAAAGGTTTTAGATATTGCTTATAATAGTAGTTTCGCATTTAAAAAAACCTCTTTTCAAACATTGCCTCTTCATGAGATAGTACCTGTTATTTACATGGACAACTCTGTATGGAAAAAAATGAAATCCTCTACCATGGTCAGAAAAGTTTTAGACGCTTTAAATAAGATGCCCTTAAAAAACTACAATGAAATCCAAGTCGATTGTGACTGGACAGAGCGTAGCAAAAAGAGCTATTTTAAGTTTTTAAAACTTTTAAAAGAGCAAAGCGTTAAAAAAATATCGGCTACCATTCGACTACACCAAGTAAAGTACCATAAAAAAACTGGAGTTCCACCTGTGGACTACGGGGTTCTTATGTACTACAACATGAGTGACTTTAAAGATATAGAGACCAAGAATTATATTTTAGATTTAGAGTTAGCCAAGCAGTACCATTATAATTTTGACAGCTACCCCTTGGCTCTAAACCTTGCTTTACCTCTTTACTCTCAAGCAACCATTATACGTTTTTCAAAAGTAGTAGGGCTGATGGATGGCGTAAGAGAAGAGGAGTTGGATAGTCATTTTAAAAAGTTAAAAGAACACCTTTATGTAGTAGAGAAAACACACTATTTTAAAGAACGACTCTTTTATGAAGGTGACAAAGTTCGAGTAGATGAGGTAAGCATAAAGATGCTTCAAGAGGCTATAGACTCTTTAAAGGTCGTTATGAAAAAGCCCAAAGAGGTCATTTTTTACCGTTGGGGAAATCGTGAGTATTATGAGCGTGAGAAATTGAAAAATATTGTGGAATCTTGGTAGGGTGCCGTTTTTATTGTAATGTATCCCTGTGGGACCAACGCACCAAATATTGGCAAAAAAGAATGTTTTTTATCTTCATAAAGCTCAAACCGTTTTTGTTTTGATAGGCTTTTCCTTTATGATGTGTTTAAGGTGCGTTGGAAAACGGCACCCTACAGCTAACCTATGTTATGAATGAAAAATATGACATATTTTTGATATAAATTATTATTTTCTGTTAAAATTAGAAATGGCACAGTATAAACGAATTTTTTTGACAGGCTACAGTTACTACCTAACCATTGTTACACATGGGCGTAATCCTATTTTGATAGACAATATTGAACTCTTACGGGAGAGCTTTCGTGAGAGTAAATGTTATTTTAAATACTCTATAGATGCTATTGTGGTATTACCTGACCATATACATATGATTATAACTCCCGACGTTTTTGATGAATACCCAAGAATAGTAAAGTCTATTAAATATTATTTTTCAAAACATTGTAAACTAGAAGATGAAATTGAACAATTAACTTCAAGACATAGAAGAAAATACAGACCTATATGGCAAAAACGATTTTATGAACATACCATAAGAGATGAGAAAGATTATTTACGATGTTTAGAGTATATCCGAAATAATCCTATAAAACATGAGTATGTAGAGAATGAAAAGGATTGGAAATATTCATCGTTTGGGTAGGGTGCCGTTTTCCAACGCACTAAAAATTGGCAGATAAAAATACTTTTGATTTTTATAAAAGCTCGAATGATTTTTGTTTTGATAGGCTTTTTCTTTATGATGTGTTTAAGGTGCGTTGGAAAACGGCACCCTACAGCCAACTTATTTATGAATATGTAGCATAAAGAAGTATTGAATTCTCTCCTAAAGTCACTAAAAACAAAGAGTAGGGCTGATACTTAAACGCCCATAAGCAACCTTACGGTATAATCGCGAAATTTTTTAACCTCAAGGAACAAATAATGTCAACATTAAATGTATTTTATGACAAAGATTGTGATATCAATATCATCAAATCTAAAACAGTAGCAATGATCGGTTTCGGTTCTCAAGGACATGCACATGCAGAAAACCTTAGAGATTCAGGAGTAAATGTAGTTATCGGTCTTAGAAAAGATGGTTCATCTTGGGCAAAAGCTGAAGCTAAAAACTTTGAAACACTTACTGTTGCAGAAGCATCAGCAAAAGCAGATGTTATTATGATTCTTCTTCCAGATGAAAATCAAAAAGAGATTTATGAAGCTGAGATTGAGCCAAACCTAAAAGAGGGTGCTACTATTGCATTTGGTCATGGATTTAACATTCACTATGGAAGAATTATTCCACGAAAAGACATTAACGTAACTATGATTGCTCCAAAAGCTCCTGGGCATACAGTAAGAAGTGAGTTTGTAAGAGGTGGTGGTATTCCTGACCTTATTGCTGTTGGTCAAAACCCAAGTGGTACAACTAAAGAATTAGCTCTTTCTTATGCATCAGCTATTGGTGGTGGTAGAACAGCGATTATTGAAACTACATTTAAAGATGAAACAGAAACTGACCTTTTCGGAGAACAAGCAGTACTTTGTGGTGGAGCAGCGTCTCTAGTACAAGCTGGTTTTGAAACACTTACAGAAGCTGGTTATGCACCTGAACTTGCATATTTTGAGTGTCTTCATGAGCTTAAGCTTATCGTTGACCTTATGTTTGAGGGTGGAATTGCAGATATGAGATACTCTATCTCAAATACAGCTGAGTATGGTGACTATGTTTCAGGAAAAAGAGTTATTAATGCTGAGTCAAAACAAGCTATGAGAGATATCTTAACAGAGATTCAAGATGGTAGATTTGCTAAAGACTTTATTTTAGAAGGTCAAGCAGGATACCCACGTATGAATGCTGAAAGAAACAATGACAAGACTAAGCTTATTACTCAAACAGGTAATAAACTTCGTGAAATGATGCCTTGGATTTCAGCTAATAAAATTGTAGACCAAGAGACTAACTAGTTTTTTACACTTCTAATTTTATAGGTGAGTTAAATATTCATTTAGCTCACCACTCTTATAACTCTTCACAATAGTTAGCTTTACATACTTGATTGTAAATCTCTTTTGCCCCATTAAGTCTTTCATCATTGTCTACAAAATCAGTTTTTTTCCAAATAATAATACGTTTCCCTTGATTTGTGCTTATTGTTAGTTTAACTCTTTTACCTTCGTGTATAAGTTCAATGTTATCATAGTAGGATATTTCTCCATTATCAGATATTATTTTTTTGACATATTTTCCATCTTTTTTAGCAAAAATACCAAAATATTCATTGGCAGGATATCCCTTAAGTCTAACAGTGTAGTAGTATCCAAAATCATTAATACCAAGTTTCTCTATGACCAGTTTAGAATCTATTATCTCTTTTCTTGCTCCAGCAAAACTGACCTGACCTCTCTCTAAGGCATATTTACCTTCTAGGCTGTTTGCATCTTGGGTTATGGTTAATTCATAATCGTTAAATTTATCTTTTATAATATTACTACTACGGGAGTCTTTAATTAAATTTTGATTTTTTGTCTCTTTGTGTTTTTCTGTCGTAGGCTTTTCTATAGATTTTTTTTGAGATTCTCCTGTAGAAGTTTCTACTATTTGAGAGATAAGGGTACAACCAGAGAATAAAAGAGTAGCACCTAGTGTTAGGATAAGAGGATATGACATATTATTTACCTTATATTATATTTTTTAGATTCTAACTAATAATAGATAACAATTGTTTAATGAATGTATAAAAACCTATAAAAAGTATCTATATTTTATATTAAAGGTAAAAATAATATCTAAATATTTATTTTATACTATAGATTTTACTATTTTATATTATCTTCTGTGCTACAATAACGCAAAAATAAAAATTTGCGTTAAAGAGAAAATATGGCAAAATCACGTATTGAAAAATCACCCATAACATTTAACCCTGATAATTTAGCTGTTGTTTTAAATATGATGAACACAGAGAGCTACCTTATGGAATATTTTCGTGAAACTGATGATAAAGGTCGTTACCTCTATTGGGATAAGTTTAAGTGGCATGTACCTAAAGAGCATGATGTAAAAAAAGCATGGCTGGTGACCAAATGGTGTCGCTTTACCAAACGTAAACCCATTGATTTGTTGGATGTCAAGGCAGAACACTTTCACTACTGTAAACCAGACTCTTTACAAGCGAAGCTTTATAAAATAGCCAAGCTCTCAGGTGAGGCCATGACTTCAAACTCTGCTGTAAAACAAAAGTTTCTTATCTCATCCTTGGTGATGGAAGAGGCAATTAGCTCTGCACAACTTGAGGGTGCTTCTACCACACGTCGTGTGGCTAAAAAAATGCTGGTAGAAGCACGAAAGCCACGCTCTGAAGATGAGCTAATGATTTTAAATAACTATCTGCTTATGAATGAGGTTAAAGAGCTTATAGACGCTCCCCTTAGTATAGAGATGATAAAGTATTTTCATCAAATAGCAACCAAAGGAACATCACAAAATGCTGTGGTTCCAGGGGAGTTTAGAGAAGACAATGAGATAGTAATCTCCGATGGAATTGATGGGGAAGTGTTGCATCAGCCACCTCATTTTGAAGAGATAGAAAAACGCTTAGAAAGAGTTTGTGTTTTTGCCAATACCATACATTCTGGTGAGGGTGGTGATGATTTTATAGACCCCATTGTTAAAGCGATTATTTTACACTTTATGATAGGTTATGAGCATCCTTTTGCCGATGGAAATGGACGAACAGCACGAGCTATTTTTTACTGGTTTATGCTCAAAAATGGTTTTGAGTTTTTTGAGTATTTGTCTATTTCTAAACTGCTTAAAGAGGCTCCTGTAAAGTATGGCATGGCGTATTTATATACCGAAATAGATGAGAGTGACTTGACCTATTTTATCTACTATCAGGTAGATATTATTTTACGCTCTATGGATGAGTTGTTTAACTATTTAGATGAGCGAAGCCGTGAGTTTGACGAGGTGGTTGAGTTGTTAGAAAACTCTAAAATGGCTGACTGTTTGAACTTTATTCAGAAAAATATTGTAAAAAAAGCCATGAAAAATCCAGGGCGTACCTTTACAGTAAAAGAGATAGCCAACCACTATGAAGTGTCAGAAAATACAGCAAGAAAGTACCTTAAAGAGCTAACAAACTATAAAGTTTTAGCACCTATGAAAGAGGGTAGAACCGTGAAGTATATTGCCTTAGCAGATATAAAAGATGTTTTGGATGGTAAGTGTGCGTAGTGGAATAAGATTAGATAAATATTTGGTAGAGCAAGGCTACTTTGAGAGTCGAAATCGTGCCTTAGATGCCATAAAAAGAGGGAAGGTTTTTGTAGATGGAGTTGTAGCAAAAGCTTCACATAAGTGTGATGAGAAGACAAATGTAGATATAGATAAAGAGAAGTTCTATGTAAGCCGTGCAGCCAAGAAGTTGGAGCTTTTTTTAGAAGAGTACCCCATGGAACTCAGAGGAAAAAGAGCTTTAGATATTGGTTCAAGTACAGGTGGGTTTGTGCAGATTCTATTAGAGAATGAGGTAGCTTCTGTAGCTTGTGTTGATGTAGGCTCAAATCAGTTACATCACTCTTTAAGAGAAAATAAAAAGGTGTATGTCTTTGAAGAGACCGATATTCGTGATTTTAAATCAGAGCCTTTTGAGCTGGTCACTTGTGATGTGTCATTTATCTCTATTTTACAAATTATAGAGGCTATTGATGCTTTAAGTTGTGGTGACATGATTTTACTTTTTAAACCACAGTTTGAGGTAGGAAGAGCAGTAAAACGTGACAGTCGTGGTGTAGTGGTTAACTTAGAAGCCATTGCAGAAGCTAAAGAGAAATTTAAACTAAAAGCTCATGAGTTGGGCTGGGAACTCTGTTATAGTACTCCTTCAAAACTGACAGGTAAGTCGGGGAATGTAGAGTATGTTTATCATTTTAGGAAAATAGTTGTATAAAAACAGTATAAAATCAATAGCCATCGGTTCATTTGATGGTATTCATTTAGGACATAGAGCCTTAATCGAGCAAGTAGAGGCAGTAGTAGTTATAGAGAGAAATGGTGGCTATTTGACTCCAGGGTATAGACGCTCTTTTTTTATAGAACAACCTTGCTTTTTTTACTATTTTGAGCATATAAAATCTTTAAGTGCGAAAGCGTTTGTCGAAAAATTAAAAGAGGACTTTCCAAAACTTAAAACCATAGTAGTGGGGTATGATTTTGAATTTGCTTATAAAAAAGAGGGCAACACCACTTTGTTAAAAGAACTTTTTGATGGAGAGGTAGAGGTGGTAGATGAGGTAAAATCTTCTAATATTTCTGTGCATTCTCGTACCATAAAGAGGTATATCGCAGAGGGTAACATAAAAATGGTAAACCAACTTCTTGACCGTTCATATAGGATTTATGGAAAGATTGTTTCAGGGCAAGGCTTAGGTAAAAAAGAGTTGGTGCCTACATTAAACTTGAACGTACATGATTACAAACTACCTAAAGAGGGTGTTTATGCAACACGAACCAAAATAGCTGATGAGTGGTTAGACTCTGTCAGCTTTTTAGGTCATCGTGTCACTACTGATGGCTCTTTTGCCATAGAGACACATGTTTTAGATAGAGATATTGGTGAGGTAGTAGGAGATTTAGGGATAGAATTTGTTGATTTTATTCGTGACAATAGAAAGTTTAATGGCTTAGAGGCATTAAAAAGAGAAATAGATGAAGATATAGCAAGAGCAAAGAGAGTTTTAAGATAAAATAGTCTTAAAATAGAATGCTTAC
>JALVXD010000221.1 GCA_027038295.1 Campylobacteraceae bacterium | reverse complement strand
AATAAACTCTTTAGGAATAGCCTCTAAAGCTTGAAGATAATGGTTGAGTGCATTTTCAATAAGAAAACCTTTTTTTATGCCATGAGTTGTACTATAGTTCTCTAAATTCGTCTTTGTCTCATTGGAAATATAAGCAGAAACTTGTGTTGTCATCATCCATCCTTTTAAAACTATTTTTTTCTACAAAAATGTAGATTTCATAAAGTATAGCATAAAAATCTATAAAAATAAAGACTCACTAGGCTTATCATCTGTTCCTAAAACCTCCTCATCAAATACATTTTTATTTTGCAGTTTGATAATAGAGACAAAGTCTAACTTCTCATCTATCACGGCTTTTATCTCCTCTCGAAACTTGATAATGCGTGAGGGTGTAATGTTCCCTCTAAAGATAGACTTTTGATGATGATGAAAATACTTTTTACAGATTTTAAAAACTCTGGTTACTCGGTTTTTCCCTACTTCACTTTCGGTGTCTGAGATGTCATACATGACAATGGCATAGTTGTAGTTGTAATTTTTCATAAAATTTTCCTTTAGATATATTCCAATCAATTAACAAACCGTAGGTGTGACCGTGTCACACGTCAAATCTCGGTTTGAATTAAATGGATATTTATGATTTTTATTTATGCTATGTTTGGTTTTAACGTGTGACATGGTCACACCTACGGGTAAAATCTCAAAATTAGCACTTATCCTTCAACTTAAACGGTACAAATGGCTTATCTTCCACCAAAAACTTTACCAACTTATAGGCATCATATTTTATCGCACTCTTATAGGTCGTTTTTCGTTTGAGCTTTGGGTGCAAAAATGGCTCATTAATCCGTGCTTCAAACGCCTCTATAAATATCATTTTCCCCTGCTCATTTAACAAGGCATAGTTCAAACTCTTGTCAAAATGTTTGGTCACTTGTAGCTTTTTCTTGTTGACCAAGTCAAAAATGGTCTTAAAAACAATAATAGGTTTAAACACCTCACACAAATCCAAACTCAAAGAAAACCGTCCCTCTCGTGGACTATGTAAAAAGCTTATAGATTGATTCAGATGAGTGTGGTAAATAGCCGAAATAGTCTTGGTATAAAGTAGCGTATTTCCAAAACTTATCAAGGCATTTATGGGGTTGTCAGGTGGTCGCTTGACTCGCTTGTTCAAGATAAAATCATCAGGTAAAAAATACCTAAAACTGTCATAGAACTGATTCCAAATCTGCCCCTCTATCCAGAGTATCTGCTTGATATGAATGTCTTTAGCCAAATATTCTTCTACATCTTTGTTCAGCCAATCTAAAAACGGTTTTAAATCCTTTTTCCCATGCCGATAGTAGTGGTACAAAACCTCTCGAATATTATCAGCAATCCCCTGCACTATCGCCTTGGCAATTACAAGCCGTTTATCTATGTACGCTTGTGACTGCCGAATGGTCAAGTCTCCACTAACCAACTGCTCTTTGGGGTAAAAGCTTCCACTGTAGTTTTGATGATAGTTAAAAAAGTGAATCGTAATCCCTGCTTTAGCAATGAAATCTAAAAACTTTGTATTAAAGCTTACCTCAGCTAAACAGTAAATCTCTTTCAAATCTTCAATAGGAATGGGATTGTTCCCCTTACTGTTTCTAAAATTAACCGAATTGTCTTTTCGTTCTAATTTACCCATGCTAAATATATATTGTGTGTGGTTTTTTGCCATTATAAAAATCCTCTCTGCGTTAAACTTTTTACGCGTCTACTATAAAACTTTTCTAAACCCTCTGAAAAACTACTAAAACTGTATCTGTTCTTCTGTATCTTTAGCCCATCATAAAGCTCAATCTCTTTACACTTTTCTATGTAAAGAGGAAACTCCTCTACAAAAATATCGACTATTTTTTTGATACTTTTTTTGGTCTGTAGTTTACTAACTCCTAGCCGTGCTGAGAGTGCTATAAAATCATCTATGCTAATATTGTGTCGTTTTCCTCCAAGAGGTAGCCCAAGCTCGTCACTGTCTCCTCTGTAGACTCCATTTGATATGAGGTCATAGAGTGGAGAGAGTCTATATTTTTCTTTTCCAATGTTAATAATAGAGATATTTTTAACATGTAAATCAGCATGTTCTATCACAAAAGAGAAGATATAAAACTCCAAAAACTTCACCCTCTCCTCTTTGGACTTAACCACTTCACTAATAGCATCAAAAAGCTTCTCACTTGTGGTAAAATACTTTTGGTCACTCTTAATGTTCATAATCTGTGCAAAATCTCTCTGCTCGTATTTGTAGCCATTGTGTCGGTCATAACGTTTAACCACATAGTGAAAATCTTTCTCACCTGCCACCACAGCCGACCAAGGAACATCAAACCCATAAGCATTTTTAGCAAAGCTCATAAATAGATGTTCATTTAGTCCCATATAAGGCAAATATGTTTGGTTTTTATCTCTAAAATTATAAACAGCACTTTCACTATTGTACGGCTTTAACAGATAAAGAGCATCACGACTCTGCTTTATCTCTTTGGTTTCAAAATCCACATTAATATCTATCTTATTTTGGTATCCACTAAGTGAAGAGTGCTTCCCTTTAGCTCCTAAAATTTCTTTCTCAATAGCTATATCAAAATCTAAAATATTAAAAAAACCACTCTCACCTAAAATATGCTGTTTAACACTAACCCAACTTTTACATTGTGAGTAGTCAACTTTATAATCATAAAGCTTATCAGCCGAAACAAAATCAAAATCTCCATGAGTATTTTCAAGCTCCAAAAGTATCTCAGCCAAGTTCTTATCCTCTGCCAAATAAGCATCTCGTCTGTCACTCTCAGGAATAAGGTTTTCAAAAACAGGAAAAAGCATAGCCGAAAAAAGCAGAGTCTCTTTACTCAAACCATCTAAAGCTTTTCCCTTATAGCTCTTCTCATACTCAAAAACATAACGCCCTTCTTCATGCCCTAAGAATCCTACCAATTCAGCACTTTTAAACAGAGCTATTTGATTTATTCTTGGTTTTAAACTGCGTTGATAGTATCGACCTCTTCCCTCGCCTATGGCTTCTAATTCTCCTTTAGAAATCAAGCTATCAATATAACGGTTTAATGTCCTCTTAGGAATATTTGTATTGTCAAAAAGTTCTGAAATATTCTGTTCAAATTTTTTCTCAAAACTCTCTATAATAATTTTTTCATATTTATTCAAATTTTTCCTTTCACGCCAAATCACGCCATATATATAAAATTAAGATATTTTTAATATTATATCCTAAATATAACAATACTCATAATAAGCACACTTCTTACAATGCCTCTCAAACTTTGGTTCAGGTGGCTTTGGTAAATCTATCAAGTCAGAAATCTTTTGTAAAACCTCCAAAAGCTCCTTTTCACTCACCTCATCAAGCTCCACATAATGCACCTTTTTACTCTGCTTTTTCTTCTCTACAAACTCTATCTTCCCTTTTTTAAGTACCCCTTTTTGTTTAAGCTTATACAAGTACAAAAGCACCTGCCACTTCACAGCCTCGGGGTCGCTGTCACTCTTTTTAACCTCAACCAAATACTCTTTTGTAAGCTTATCTATCTTGATGTTATCTATGCTTATCTCGGTCTTTTTACCCTTTTTCTCTTGCAGTTCATGCAGTATCTTACCTATTCGGACATCTTCGCTGTTGTCTTCTAGGTTTATTCGGTTGGCGTGTAGCCAACATTGAGTTTTGCAGTGGAAGTAGTAGTTTATTAGGGTTCCTGTTATTTGGTTCATCTTATGCTACTTATTCAAACAACACTTCTTATACTTCTTCCCACTACCACAAGGGCATGGGTCGTTTCTTCCTATTTTTGGTTCACTATTAGGAATAGATAAAAGAGGTTGAAAACTCTCTTCTAACTCATATTTTTCTACTATCTTTTGTAAAAAATTCTTCTCTCTTGGTTTACTTCTTTTTTCTCTAAGCCCTAATCTAATCTCAATATCTTCCAAATCACCATCATAAAAAATATCTACAGGTTTTGTTTTAAAAACTTCACGAATTAACTCAATATGTTTTGCTCCTGATAAATCTATCAAATCAAAAATGACTGAGGCATTCATTAAGTCATCTAACTCATCATCTCGCTTTAAATATACAAGCAGTGTCTCTTCTAGTTTTTGGTTAAACTCACTTCCCTCTTCCATAAATTTTTCTAAGACTTCTAAGATTGATAATCTATTTCCATTATCATTATTTTGGTCTAAGAAATATTCAAAAAGCTTATCTGTACGATTTTTTCCTACTCTTCGCAAATAGTAACTTACAGCACTAATATAGTAATCATCATCAGCAAAGAAATCCATTCTCTCTAATATCGAATCAAAAGGTTTTAGCGTTTCAAGTTGCCCTAAAGTTTGAAGTGCATGACAAGGAATATATTTAGTTTTCTCATCTATAGCATTTGTAAGTTCCAAATCCATATCAAGTGCAATCTCTATCAACCCATCTATATCATCTTTTGAAATATCAAGCTCCTCCAAATAATTTGGCGTAAACTCCTCTGTTCTCATTAAATCATCAGTTGTTAATGATTGCATTCTTTTTAAATCTATTTCTTTTGTTTGCATTTTTTATCCTTTATATTATATTTTTATAAAAACAGACTCTCGCCCTTAGCCAAGTAAGCCTCTCTATCAAACTTACCATCCTCATCTATAAACTCATCATAATTAGCAATATAGTAAAACCCTCCAAACTCTTCACTATAGTGAGGAAGTACCTGTTTAGGAGAGTACTTTACTATATTAAAAGTAAAAAACTGCATCAAAGAGTTTAGTCTGTATCGTTGTATCTCTTTTTTGGCATAGCCATCAATGCTGTTCATCTCCTGATAAACTTCCCAAACCTTTTGCCCATCAAGCCATCCATCATCATTTAAAAACTCATCTATATTTTTTAGTTCTTCAAAGTCATAATCTTTTATATCTAAAGCAAAAGGGAAATAGAGTCTAAAGTTTTCAGACTTTATCAACTGCATTTTATCTTGAATCTCTCTGTAGTTAAGCTTTTTCACATCCTCTTCAAAGGCTTCAAAGTTACCCAAAACACCCTGTTCTATATTTTGGTCATTTCTTTTGAGTCTATTTAATACCTCATCATAAAAAGAGGTGAAGTTTTTGCTCTTTAGTACCTCTCTGTATTTATCTGTTCGTAGATTAAACTCTATTCTATTATCTCCCTTATAGATTCCACTCTCATCATCCATATTAAAAAAATAGATTTTAGGGTCAAGGTGTAGCTTTTTACATGAACGGTTAACTCGCCCCATAAACTGCTCTTCACTATCAAGCGTAGAGATGTCTTTAAAGCCCAAATCCATGTCTATGTCTACCCCTGCTTCTATCACTTGGGTAGCAATGACGATGATTTTTATATTTTCTTTTGTTTGATTGATAATCTTTTGTCTATAAGCCTTATTGTCATCACCACTTAGCTCATAGACTTCAAAATCAGAGAAATCATAATCCTCTTTTATTAGATTGTAAAACTCTCTTGCACTCTGTTTTTTGATAAACTCAAAGAGGATTTTGTTATAATTTTTTGACTCCTCTAACAACTTCTCTTGTAAACTATCAAAATCAATCTCTTCATCTAAAAGGGAATAGTCTATCTTGACCCTATTTTTGAAATAATCATCTTCAAAATATTTAGCCCTATCGTTTATCAAATCTACAAACAGCGTATTATCATGCTCTATAAGCAAATCAAGCTTGGGTAAAGTAGCTGACATAATGATTATTTTAATATTTAGAGCTTTAGCATAGTGTGAAAAAAACTTCGTCATATACGACCATAAATTATTGTCATAGCTCTGTATCTCATCAACTATAATAACCGAATTTGCCAACTGCCACAATGGAAAGTTGTCCTCTTTTGAAGTTCCAAACAAAATATTAAAAAAAGCAATATGTGTTGAAATTATCAGCTCATTATGAAAAAAGAGTCGATTCATATACGATTTCTGATACCGACTCTCTTCTCTCTCTTGCTCATTATCTGTTTTCTCTTTAATAGGTGTAATCGAGTTGATAACCTCCACCTCTAATTGGTCGCCAAATATCCCCTCAAAAACCCCTCTAGTCTGCTCAACCAAAGTGTTAAAAGGGAAGATATAAAAAATCTTATCTATCTCTGATTTCTCTTTTAACAGATTCATTGCCAAGTTAATGGAAGTGAGCGTTTTACCACTACCTGTTGGGGCTTCTAAGTAAAAGATATGTTTATCAAGATTGCCCATTAGATTTTTTTCTGCCTCTAAAAATATCTGTGAACGCAAGATATTTATCCCCTCTACCTCATTGGCACGAATAGCTTTTATAATCTTGTCATTTTCAAAAAGTTCTATAAGTTTTTGTTTTTTCTCATGGCTTATTAAACCAAAATCTTCTGTTGGTAAATCAGCCATATATTCAGTAGTGGCATAATAGTCACTTGATACAAGCAGAGAAAAAAGCAATCTGTTTAAGATGTAAAATTCAAAAGGTGCTATTTTGAACTTTTTGAGATGTTGAAACGAAAACTCATCTTCACGATAATCTTCAAAAGCAGAGAGTTTACCATGATGTTTTGCTATAGAGTAAGAGAAACTATGGAGTATAAATTTCAACTTTTCACGCCTAATCCGTATTGATATTTTGGCAATAATCTTTTTATAATATTTCAAATATTCACAAGAAGAGCCATAAGAGTGGTCAGAACTACCCGAAGAATTTTTATACTTCTCAAATGCATCATTATCCATTTTATGAGCTTGAAAGTAGGGATTTTTCTTACCCAAATCATGCAGATAAATAGCCGATATAAACATCTCTTTTATCAGCTCTTTATCTGTTTCATCAATAGATAAAATTAGATTATCTATCACACTATCTAGCTTTTTATCAGCAATAATCCTCTTTAAATACTCTAATGTCAAATCAGAATGCTCTTGCAGGGTCTCCTTTGGTTTATGAGCCAAAAAGGTTTCATTGACTCCAAACTCTTTTAAATCTAACATCTAAAAAAACGCATAATTTTTTTGATTAAAAGAGTAACTATGCTCAGGCATCTCTTCTAATTCACAGTTTGTAAAACATAGAGTCTCATACTCATAAAAATGAAACTCATCTTGAAGCCTCATTGGAGAGACCTCTTGAAACACAAAAGGCATCTCTCCCTCTTTCTCAAAACCATTAATCTCATCTTGTTTTATAAACAAAGAATCTATATAGTTCCCCTCATCTAAATAGACCTCATCAAGTTTTACCTCTTTAGCTTTATCTATCTTTGCAGGGTGGTCATTTTTACCAAGATAAGGGATAAACTCACACTTACCCTCTAACAGATACTCTTTTAGTTTTGCATACTCATCACTTTCATTATCAAGTATCATTATTTGCCACTTTGGCTTCTCTAGCCACTGCTCACGAACAATCAAATTTCCACCCATCTCTCTACTTGCATAACCTACAGAGTTATTAAAAGCTTGTATCTTTTTAGAAAAGTACCCGTGAGGAGCAAGAGGTGTTATAGAGATTTTCAACTCTTTTAACTTCTCGTAAAATTCAGGAAAACCATCATTTAACGGCTTCTTCTCTTTTCTATTTCTAATATTTTCAGCACTTAACTGATTGTACCCACCCAAACCCAACACAGCACCAAAAAGCCCTAAAAGAGCAGGTTTATGGATATTGTTATAAGTAAAATAGGCAAACTGATTGACATCAGGCTTTCTAAAACAAGCCGTCTTACCACTAAGCTCAAAGCTTACTGCTTTCATGGCTATATCTCTTCATTGGTAAATATATTCTTATGAGATTTGGTAGTAACTACTTTGAGTTTATAAGGGTTAGAGTAAACCTCTATATTAGCTCTATCTCCCACTATCTTCTCTATCTCTCTCAAATCTATCTCTCGTTTTTCACTATCAAACTCTATATAGTCACTCAAATCAGGAAGATAAG
>JALVXD010000220.1 GCA_027038295.1 Campylobacteraceae bacterium | reverse complement strand
TGTTTTAACTTAGCTCTAAGACGACTAATAAGGGTTCTTCTTCTGCTATCATTACTTGGTTTGTCTGCCCAAAGTTCGTATTCCATGGTTATAAAAGATATAAGTCTATTTTGATTATCTAAAAATAACTCTAAGAGTTGTCTCTCTTTTTTGCTTAGGTGAACTTCTTGGTTACAACAGATAAGTTGCGAAGATTTGGTATCAAAACTAAACTCATGGTCTAAAAGGATATCTCCTACTAAATGGTTTTCTGTTAGACAGCAGTGGCTTAGACCAATCTTTATGGCAGCAAAAAGCTCTTGTCTGTTAAAAGGTTTGGTCAAATATGCTACAGGGTCAACAGCAATGGCTTTTTCAATGGTCTCTTCATCCATGTGTGCTGTTAGAAATATAATAGGAATATTTTTCTCTTTTTTAATTTTTAGAGCAGCATCTATACCATTGCTTTTGATAAGATATATATCCATGAGTATTAAATCTACTTCATTATTTATTGCTTTCTCATATGCATCATCTGCTCTTGAACAGATAGCGACGATGTTGTAGCCTAATGAGCTTAAATAGCTCTCTATCTCCATGGCTATAATGCTTTCATCTTCAACGATTAATATATTTTTACTCATAAACTGAACCTTATGGTATATTGTGTTGAATTTTCTGTTAACATCTCTATCTCTCCTCTTAGTTGTTGCATTACAAGTGAATGAATAAGCTTTAAGCCTAATGATTTGTTCTCTTTATCGTAAATAAATCCTTTTCCATTGTCTTGGATAACCAGTGTAAATGATTGATTCTCTTGTTTTAGGGAGATTAAAATTTGACCTCCTTGTTCATCAAAAGCGTATTTATGAGCATTGGTTACCAATTCATTAATAATTATACCTATATAGACCGATTCTCTTAAAGGAAGTACAGCATCTATATTTGTTTTCACTTTAATGTCACAATTAGTTTCACACAAGGACTCCTCTAAATCTAAAAGTAATGACTCTATATACTCTTCCATATCTATGGCATCTAAATTCTTATCGAGCAGTAGTAAGTTATAGGTTTTAGCTATGGCATTAATCCTGTTTTCGAGTTTTTTAAACTTATCTACCACATAGCTGTCGGTTGTTTTATCGCTCTGTAGTCGTACCATAGAGAGAATGATTTGTAAGTTGTTTTTAATGCGATGATGTACTTCTTGAATAAGTAACTCTTTGGCTTTGAGTGCTTGGTTGAGTAGGGCAGTTTTCTCTATGACTTCATTTTTTATTATCTCTTCTCTGTCTCTATCGGCTTCTGCTTTTTGAGCTTGTAAAATCATGTAACGGTCAGCAAAAGCGAGTGAGAGAATCAGTGCTTCTAGGGTAGTTCCCCATAGCAAAATATTGGGAATGTGATGCATTATAGAGATGAAACCTAAGGTGTTTGCAATAATAATAACGTAGGCTATAAAAACAATGCTAAAGCCCAATAGATAGAGTCTTGCCTCTTTGTTTCCTCTTCTATACAAAATAAAAGGAGCCAACATATTAAAAATAATAAGAAGTATGCTTGTTGCAAGAGGAATCTCTAAGTTATAGAACTTTGGTATGTTGAAAATAACAAGTTCAATCAGTGCAACCACGATAAAGAGCTTATAGATACGATGTAGTATGGGTATACTTTTTGTCTTTAGAAAGTAAATTCCAAAGAGTGAAGCTGATATTATCATGAGTAAGACTTTTGTTACTGCCAACCTTATTTCAATGCTTGTAACAAAATCTACAGGAAAATATATTTGAGTTAAGCCTTGGTAGCTTCCTTGTTGATAGAGTAGGGTTAAAAGATAGAAACCATAGAAAAAATAGCCTTTTTCTTTCATATAAATTGAGAGTAAAAAAGAGTAAATCATAAGTATCGTAATCATTGAAAGAAGTATCACTTTAATCAACTGTTGCTGTTTATCTTCTATAAAAAAACTTTTTTTATCAGAGACCTCTATGGAAAAGTCTATGGGTGAGTAGATGGATTTTGTCTCTATATAATACGTTTTATGCTCATTGGCTTTTAGTGAAATTTTATAAAAAGGGAAAAGTGTATAATCATCTTCACTGACGTGAGAAACACCTTTATATTGAGGGGTATTGGTATGAGTTATATCATAAAGAACAATATGTTCAAGAAATGCAGAGCGTAGAATTAAGAGTCTGTCTATAGGTTGTTTAGAGTGATTTTCTATAGTAAATCGTATCCAAATGGATTTGGTCGATAACCCAGTGTTGAGTTGACTCTCCTGATAAGGCTTAAAGTTTTTACTTTCTTTAGCTTCTTCTATATTCAATGCTTTATCAGTAATATAAATTTCACTATGTTCTAGTAGAGAGATTTTTCCTTCTTTTGAGATGTCTATATTTGAAGCACCCAAAAGTTGTAAAGATACAAAAGTTAACAATAAAAAATATAATTTTAAGATTTTAATGTAATTAGGTAACATAAAGTATGTTATCTAAAAATATTTAAAAACAAACGCTTTTTAGCATGAGTAGAATAGCCGACTAACATTTGTTAATCGACTTTGTGCTATATACTTTAATCTTTTATAACAAGCTCTTTTAATAGCTCTCCTTGAAGCAAGTCTAAGTCTCCATCTTTTGAAAAATCCTTAGGGGTAAATTCATTGGATGGATAGAGAGGATTAGTACTTGATAGTAAGCCCATACGCTGATAAGCTTCTGCTACCAATTCACTACAGAAAATTTTTGATAAATCTTCTTTATTTAAAGTAGTACCACTATTTTTGTCTAAAGTGTCTATACCTGCATTACTTAGCTCTTTTAAGCCTTTTACATCTGGGGATTCATACTTACGACCTCTAAGTTCTCTATATATATTTGTTAAAGCTCTTCTCATAGATGTAGTTCTATTTACATTAAGGTGTCTAAAGGAGATATCACCGTTGTAGTTTTCAATTTTATCTCCAAGCATGGTTACGGTAACAGCTTTTTCAACGGTTGACTCTAGTAACATTACATCATTATGTTCTGTCGCTTCTTTATAGACAATTCCTACATGAGACCATTTGCTATTGGTAGGGATTTGAACCAATCTACTAGCATCACTTGTACCTGAAAAAAGAACAATGTCTCCATATCGTAATTGATGTTTAAAGGTTTTATAATAGTTATTAGGTTCCTCAACAGTAATAGAGCCATTTATTCTATAGTGTGCACCTGCTCCCTTTACATCTTTAGTAAAATTCATGCCTCTTTTTACACTTGGCATATCTGAAGGAGTAATAAATTTTGTAAATTTACCTATAGTGTCATCTTCATCTAGCCATGCTCCAAAAGTATATCCTAAGTCTGTAAAAAAATGGTCAATATCCCATCTAATAAGATTACTACTTATAGATGTTTTTATAGAATTTTCTACTCCTGATTTTATTATATCTTCAAGAATTTCTTCAATGCCTATTGCATTTATATTAATTCTTTTTATAATCTTTTTAAGTTTTTTTATTGATTTTAATTTCTTAATATTATTATTAAGCTTTGTTGCACCAGCTCTATATCCATGCTTTATGGCATTGTTACTTGGTCCACCATCTTCTTCCATGGCAATAGTAATAATACCAAGTATTGCAAATTTAAAAAAAGGTATAGATGTTAAGTCAAATGAGATATGACCAACACTTTTTGCTATGTTTGCACTTTCTCCATCATCAAGGGAAGGAACATTTCTATGTCCATAACTTTTAGATTTTATGATATATTCATCAGTCAATAGTGATTCTATATCTATCTTTATTCCATAAACCCATAAAAAAGGCTCATCTTCATTATTGGACCAGAAACCATCTTGTTCATTTGCTTTAATGACTTTAAGTTTTTTCAAATCAAAGTTTATAACTGTATCTCTTTCATTTCCATCAATAAAATAAAATCTATCAATATCTAAAACAGCTGGTGTAGGGGTATGCTCTCTATTTATTATAGTGGTCTCTACATTATTACTTTCATTAGACTCTTTAATTTGATTATTGTAGTCAACTTTAATTATAAACTTTTCTACATCATTTAGGTTGTTTTCATAATGGTGAGCAATCCTCATTATATTAAAGTCAAATTCAAATATTTGACCAATTTTTAGTTCAGGAACATAACGTTGCATTAAAAATCTTTTAGATTTGTTTTTTTGTTTTGTGTAAAATCTAATATAAAATGCTCCACTATCCTTTAGACCTTTGTTTTTGATTAGGCAATGAATACTTTTTTTATCTCTCTCCCAAATAATTTTTGATTCAGAAATTTCTAAATCAGCAAGAAACTTCCATGGAAATGGAAAATAATTACCATGGTCAATATGAATGCTACCTACTACGCTATTATCTCTTTTCATAATATATCCTTTTAGATTAATTATTAAGAAGTCCATCCTAAAATGAACAAAGCTAGATACTCTATTTCCTTATTTGAAGTGGTATCTTAATTAAAGTATAAGAGGTAAGCGTTACAGAAGCGTGGCAAACTTGGAAGTATTATATAAAAATATATCAAAAACAGAAAATTCAATACAAAATAAAATATTAACCAATAACAGTTAATATTTTATGTTATTTTAATGAACAATACTCAACCGTCCATCTTTCTCTTTGGGTGTAAGTTCCTTATGTTCATTTAGCTCTATGGTAATAGTTTTTGCATAAGCTATTTCTATAAGGAAAATAGATATTAATAGTAATCTTTTTTTTATCATGAGTTCCTCTATTTTTGTTTAATATTGTCAGTATCTATATTGACAGTTTCATAGTGTATATAAGAACCACTCTCACAACTCTTTTTAGCCTCTCTTAACTCTGCTTTACACTTGTCACAAAAGTCATAAGGCATACCATGAAACAGTACCGATAGAACTGCTTTTGTGTCAGGTCTGGCATACATAATACACTCTCTGCTTGTACAGTGTCCTGCTTTGTTATGTGTTTTTTTTGCAGGAACGCCTAGTCTGTGTCCTACCTCATGAGTTAGAACTATCTTCCATGCTTGGGTATCTGAAATCACAGGTGCTTTGTTGATAGTAGGTCCATTATAAGCGACTATATTTACCCTATCTGAATGAGAAAAAGCATAACCTCTTAGCTGATGATTGTCTCTACTACAGAGCAGTTCAGGCGTATAAATCATTACAATAGCACTATCACTCTCCTCCGTTTTCTTTCTAAAATTTACAAATTTCTCTTTATCATCATATGATAAACCATAAATATTTCTATCTCCATTTCCATAGTGTTGAATAAAGTTGTTAATTCTCTTTTCTTCTACAGTAAAATTAATGCTTTCATGAACCACCACATTATTAGTAGTATACTTCTTTAACTTTTTAAGATATAAGTCAAATGCAGCTTTAGGAGGTTTAATACCATTTATACTAAGTTGGTAAACATCTATCTGTTTAGCACAAACCAAAGTGGTGTTGACAGTTTGAGAGCTTGCATCATCTTCAAATGGCAGTGGTGAGAATGTACACCCCAGCATGGTAAAAATCATAAATAGACTTGCTAGTAACTTTTTCATGTTATTCCCCCTCTTTTTATTTTTAATTACAGCTTCTTAAGTGCCTTAAAGTCAATAGCCTTAGTGTACTCTATTAGCTCATCTTTAGAGACTTTTGTACCTTTTACATTGACTACAAAACGTTTGTCTACCATGAGGGTGATTTCACCTGATTCATTTTTCTTGTTGTATTTTATAGTCGCTTTTTCTCTGTTAATACGTTTTATCTCACCACCAGAGTTGAACATAGGGTTAGCAAACATAGAGCCTAAACCTTGAACTAAAGGAGAGTCGGTAATGATTTCTATGATTACTTTTGATTTCTCTTTTGTGTAGGTACGGCTTAGAACAGTACCACCACCTAGCATACCAGCACCAGCAGTTTCAGACTTAGCTTCTTCTGCTTCCCATCCCTCTAAAGCATCAGGAAGTTGGTCTTTTAGAGTGTTTCCACTTTGTTGTTTGAGTAATTCTAAAGCATAAATTACATCCTCTTTTGCTCCAGAAACGTCACCTTTTTTGTAAGAAGCTAATGCCTCTTCAAGTGTATCGCTAATATCATCAGCCATAACAGTTGTGTTTAATAGCATAGTTGCTATAGATAGATAAGTCAGTAATTTTTTCATCTTGAATCCTTTAATGGTTAATACTATTTAACAATTTTAATATAAAAACGTTACAAAAGCGTTACAAAATAATTTTTTTTTTAATTTTGGTATAATTCAAAATTCTTGATTTAACACTAATTTAATTAATAATAGATATTATTAAAAAAACAACTTTTATTGGGAATTCATGAAATCATTACGTCCTATACTTATTATATTGGCTATTATAGCTTTGATAGTTACACTCTTTTTAACCCTTGCACAGAGAGAAAATATGGTTACTGTTTTTGAAGGTAATATCGAAAAACAACCCATACCTTTAACTTTAAACCACTATCAAGACTCTGCTTGTGGTATGGTGATTGATGAGCTTGATTATGCTTCTCAGGTTATTGCTCCTGATGGTACTACATGGTTTTTTCATGACCATGGAGGTATGGTAAAGTGGTTAGAAGATAGAAGTTTTAAAAATGAAGCTATTATTTGGGTCTATGCTCGTGACAGTAAAAAGTGGATAGATGCCCATAAAGCTTTCTACACACGAGATGAAGAGACACCAATGCACTATGGTTTTGGTGCTTATGCTAAACCTTCTGATGATAAAATATCATTTAAAGAGATGCAACAGTACACACTCAGAGGCGAGACAATGTTAAACCCAAAAATACGACAACAACTTTTAGCCCAAAAAGAGACATCAACAAAGGAATCAGATGGAAACCATTAATATTCTCTCTATTATGACCATTGCATTTTTTGGAAGTTTTGGTCATTGTATCGGTATGTGTGGGGGAATAGTCATCGCCTACACAGGTACAAAAGTAGACCAAAAGTGGGGCAAAGCCAAACAGGCAACAGCTCATCTTTTCTACTCTTTTGGACGGATACTCACCTATATGACACTGGGTGCAATGTTTGGTTACCTTGGTGGGGTAGTGACTTTTAACAATACCACCAATGGAATTTTATGGATAGTTACAGGTATAGCGATGATTTTAGCAGGTCTATCACTGCTTGGAAAGGTAAAGTTTTTAACACTTATAGAGCATTCATTTTTAAAGTCCTCATGGTATCAAGAGAGCTTTAAATCGCTTTTGCGTAACCAATCACTTCTAAGCTTTTTTCTTTTAGGAATGCTTAATGGTTTGCTTCCTTGTGGTTTAGTCTATTCATTTGCTATTATCGCAGCCAGTACAGCAAACCCTTTTTATGGGGCATTTGTCATGTTCATATTTGGTATCAGTACCGTTCCTGCACTCTTTTCATTGGGTTTTTTTGTAGGCTTTTTTAAAGATGCTTCATTTAGAAATATTATGATACGTTTGGCTGCTATTTCTGTGTTGCTTTATGGTGCGTTTACTATCTATAATGGGTATCGTTATTTGGTTGAGCCTGATAGAACTATTTTGCAATGTCATTAACAAATGACACGTAGGTGTGACCATGTCTAAGCCATTATTTACATAAAGTAGAAGCTTACTTTTTTAAAAAAGATGGCAGTTTGTAGGTCGGGTTGCCCTCATCCCGACACTAATCGGCAAAAATAGACATTTTATCATTCAATATTATATTTGCCAATTTTATTTTGTTGTATCAAGTTTTTAATTTATGCATGTTTATGTCGGGATGAGGGCAACCCGACCTACACCGTTTCCAACATAATTTTGTATATAAACCTTAAGTTAACGTGTATATGACACGGTCATATCTACAACCAAACCCCATTCCTAAAAAAATAAACCAAAGGATACGCTGTAACGATAAGTAGATACAGTGTATTAAAAATCATAGAAATAGTATAGCTTCTGTTTCTCTCTTCTCCTAATATCTCCATAA
>JALVXD010000219.1 GCA_027038295.1 Campylobacteraceae bacterium | reverse complement strand
ATAATTATGTTATCTTTTGCCCATAACTACATCCAAAATCTCATTATTTTTATCAAAATCTTTAGAAAAGAATTCTTCTAATTTTTTATCAATAACATCTTTTAATTCTTCAAAATTTTTATTATTTATATCTTTCCTATTTATAAAAGGTTTATTCCATATTTGATTAAAGTTTTCACTTAATTTGTTTCCAGGTTTAAATATATTTTTGTTATTTGACACAATATTAAAAATTTCATTTCTAAAATTTTGATTATCAGTTGGTCCAATGAGAATTTTTAAATTTAATCCACTATTTCTATTCTGGAATTCATATAGTAAAACATTCTTTTTCGTAGTCCAATTACTACCTTTACTTTGTTCATCACAATTCCAGCTATTGGATTTAAATCTAATATAGGTTCTTGTTGAATCATCCAATTCAATGATATTTAACTTAGCTTTTAGTTTTTCCTGTAAGTAAACACTAATTTCATTATAAATATCAGGTTTATAGTTATTTATAATTTCTAATGCTTTTTTATATTCAGGATTGTCCCATATTTTTTTACACAAAATTTCTAATTTTTCATCTTCCACTATTCCATTCCTTTTTAATATGTCTACATAACTTTCTAATATTATTGTGGTTTTTACTGTTGTCTCAATTTTAGTTTTTAAAATCTCTTCAATAACATCTGTTACTATTTTATGATTTGCAATCATCCATTTTTCATTGCCCTTGGATGGTTCTTCCAAATCTATTGTTAAAAAAATGAAATATTTTTCATATTCGTCATTATATTTTTTATCTATAATCTTTTTATACTTTTGAAGTTGTCCACCATCATTTCCATCTCTTCTTTCACTTGCATAAACTTTATTTTCAATTGTTATAACAACTTTATTGGCTTCATCCACAATCAATAAATCAATATTGTCTTTTTCACGATATATTGTTATCTCTTTTTTCTTTTCTGATAAATAGATATATGACTGTAACTCATCTAATGGCTTACTCTCAGGTTCTTTTCTATTTTCTTCAATAACTTTTTTTAAAAAATTATCTAAAATATGATATTCTAAATTATGCTCACTATCATCAAATAACCAACCTAAGATATTAGAGTGCTTAATCTCTTGATTTCCCATACCTGTAATCTCTAAAATATTAAAATCCATTAGATTATCATTGATACTTGAAAGTACATTCTGAACATTATCATTAAATATAAAATCTTTTACTGATTTAATATCTTCATCTTTGTTACTCATTTAATATTCCCCTAAAAATTTTAAATGGTGATTATTTTATTCTCTAAACTAAATAGTTTGGATACTTTTTAATTTCACGTTTTTTTATTATATCTAACTTTATAGTGGAAGAGAGAAATTTTATGGATTGTATGAGTACTTTGCAATTGTTAGGCTATAGTTTGGGTGCAAATAACCCAATTCCTAAAGGTGGAAACTTTTAAAATCAATAAAAAAGAAAAAATACGCTATAATTTTCCTTATGAAAAAGAAAATAAAACAGATAATTCGAGATTTTCACCTACAAAAGCCTTTTGAAGTCCATAGCCGTGAACTTCAACTCCCCATCAATACCCATAAGATTGTAACACTTATGGGGGTTCGTCGTTGTGGTAAGACTTCGATTTTGTATGAGACCATAAATCGACTTACACAAACCATAGACAAAAAGCAAATCCTCTTTTTTAACTTTGAAGATGAACGATTTGAGTTAAATCAAGAGAGTTTAGACCTTATACTTCAAGCCTATATGGAACTCTACCCAGAGATAGAGATGAGCAATACCTATCTGTTCTTTGATGAGATTCAAAATGTAGATGGGTGGGAGAAGTTTGTTCGGCGTGTTTATGATAGTGTGAGTCAAAATATCTTTATTACAGGTTCTAACTCTAAACTTTTGAGTCGAGATATTGCTACCTCTTTGCGTGGTCGAACTATTACTTATGAGGTCTTTCCTCTCTCATTTCGTGAATATTTAGCTTTTGAGAAGATAGAAGTTGACCTCTATAGTACGAAAAGTTTAGCATTTATTCATAACCGTTTAGAGAAGTTTTTACATGAGGGGGCTTTTCCTGAAATAGTTCTTTTTGATGATAGAATTAGAGAGAAGATTTTACAAGACTACTATAATGTAATGATTTATAAAGATTTGATAGAGCGATTTTCTATTAAAAATATAGAGGCGTTAAAGTTTTTTTTAAAGCGTATTTTAGCCTCTTCTACCAAGATAGTCTCTGTCAATAAAATCTATAATGACCTAAAACTAAGTGGCGTTAAAATTGGTAAAAATAGTCTCTATGAGTATTTGGGATATGTAGAAGATATTTATTTGAGTTTGACTCTTGACAGGTACAGTCAAAAGATTACAACTCAAACTGATAAAAAAGTTTATAGTATAGATATAGGCTTTAACAATACGGTACTTTATAAATTTTCAGATGACATTGGAAAATCTATGGAAAACGCTGTTTTTTTAGAGCTACGGCGAAGAGAGAAAGAGATATATTATCATACCGACAGAAGTTCAAAGTGTAACTTTGTGGTTGTAGAAAAAGGCAGAGTAGCCCAAGCCATACAAGTAACCTATGAGATGGAAAATGAGAAGACAAGGGCTAGAGAGTTTAAAGGGTTAGTTAATGCTTGTAAACAGTATGGTTTAAATGAAGGTTTGATTATAACTTATGATAAAGAGGGTAGTTATGAGGAAGACGGGGTTAAGATTGAACTTGTCTCTTTGGTCTCTTTTTTGTTGGAAGATGTAAAAAAGGATTATAAATGGCAGTAAAATTTGACAGTATAAACAAAGCACATGAGGGCATGAAGCTCTATTGGAGTGAGAAAAACAGAAAAACACTTAATGGGCTTGATACTAAGGTGATGGAGTTTAGTAAATAATGAAAAAATATTTAGAAGCAACAGAAATTATAGACTACCATGACAAAGAGGTAAATGCTTTAGCTCTGTATTTGGCTGAAAATTGTGATACAGATGAGCAGATAGCCAAAAACTGTTTTGAGTACGTACGAGACGAGATACACCACTCAGGTGACTATAAAGATAACATTACAACAGCTACAGCCTCAGAAGTGCTAAAACATCAAACAGGCTGGTGCTATGCCAAAGCATTTTTACTAGCAGCTCTTCTACGTGCTAATAGCATACCTACAGGTTTTGCCTATCAACGGCTGTCTTGTTCAGAGTATAAGCCCGATATCTATTGTCTGCATGGACTAAACTGGATATACCTCAAAGAGCATGGTTGGTATAGAGTAGATGCTCGTGGAAACAAAGAGGGTGTTGATGCACAGTTTATGCCTCCTATGGAGAAGTTGGCATTTGAAGTAGGGGAGAATGAGTTTGATTTGAGTGAGAATTTGTCTGAACCTTTGCCTGTGGTTGTTGAGACACTTAGAAAATATGGTACTTATGAGGAGATGGTGGAGAATTTTCCAGATATAAAAGAATAGTAACAGAAATATTTGACAAACTCCAAAAAACAAACTATACTTTTACCAAACGAACGTTTGGATAAATAATGGCAACTAAAAAAACATCAAAAGAAGAGATAATCAAAGAGTCAGTGAAACTCTTTAAACTCAAAGGCTACTACAACACCTCAATGGCAGACATCGCCAAAGCGTGTGGGCTTCTAAAAGGGAGTATCTACCACCACTTTGAAAACAAAGATGCCATTGGCGTTGCCTCTTTAACCTACATTCATGACTTTTTTGTAAAAGAGGTTTATAGCATTGCTTATGAAACCCACCTACCTATAACAGAGCGTATCGAGCTTTTTATTCAGAAGATAGACGACTACTTTTTACACAGTGAGGGAGGTTGTCTTTTTGGGAACTTGGCACTTGAATTGGCTTCTGAAAAGCTCTCTTTTACCCAAGTGATTAAAGAAGATTTTGGAGCATGGGAAGAGGCATTGGCTTTTATGTTGAAAGAAAAATATAGCGACAAAGAGGCGATGGAACTTGCCAAAGAGTATGTGGCGTTGACCCAAGGGTCGATTATGATGATGAACTTGCATAACAACTCTGAGCAGTATCTGCAAGTGGGTCAAAAGATTATTAAACTTCTAAAGGATAAATCATGACAGAACAAAAACACCCCTTACCACCATTTACACTAGAGACAGCCAAACAAAAAGTACGCATGGCTGAAAATGCATGGAACCTAAAAGACCCACAGAAAATCTCAATGGCATATAGCCCCAATAGCAAATGGCGAAACAGAAACTTGTTTATTAACGGACGTGAAGAGATAGTCACCTTTTTAACAGCCAAATATGAAAAAGAGTTAGAGTATAGACTCTGTAAAGAGATTTGGTCATTTACGCAAAATAAAATAGCTGTACGTTTTGCCTATGAATGGCATGACAAAGAGGGGAAATGGTGGCGAAGCTATGGTAATGAAAATTGGGAATTTGATGAAAATGGCTTGATGAAAGTACGCTTTGCGAGTATTAATGATTTGGCAATTGATGAAAGTGATAGAAAGCTTACTTGGGAGGGTGATGTTCGTCCTGATGATTGGGCTGGGTTGAGTGAGATGGGGTTGTAGTAAGAGATATGATACGATTAAAGAGTTTATTCCTATCAAATATGATAGGAATAATTGGGTATATTGAACAGTATGAGGGTACTGCTGGGAGAAATATTCAGTATAGATGTGTCATTAAGGATAAATAATGCAACAAAATAATCCTAATACCTACTACTACAAAAACATATCAGTCGATTCATTAAAGCATATTCAAAAAAGACCAAAAATGTACATCGGTACATTAGACAATAAAGGTGTTCTTAAAATGCTTTTTTTACTCTTTGAAGAAGCTACTATTAATGCTAAATCAAAAATTTATTTTATGTTAAGAGGGGATAGTTTTAACCTTAAGTTAGAGAATATTAACCTAAAATTAGTTGAAACTCCTCCTAAACTTCCTATTATTTTCAGAGGAGGAGATATTAGAAAACTTGACTCTATTTATGTTCCCTCTGCTTTGGCTACAAACAGTAAAGTAGTTTTTAAATCTTCTGCTGACGAGATTCTTTTTGAACAAAGGTTTAAAAAAGGAGGGGTTATCAAAGGGGGAAATGATGCAAAGGCATGTCATGTAACATCTCTTGAGTTAGAATTTGATTTAGATGAAAGATTTTTTCCTAAAGATTTTCAAGTCAATATTGAGTATCTACTTGAAAAATTTCAGGAATTTTCTATCTGTAACCGAGGTACTTATATTGAACTCTCTTACTTTTATGAAGAAAAGCCTTTAAAAAGGATTATGCACTCAAAAAATGGACTAAAAGATAAAATAGATAAAAAAGTGATTGATACTTATGACAAGACTTGTCTTCCCTTTTATATAGATACTGATTTAGAAGATTTTAGTTTAGAAGTTGCATTTGAGTTTCTATCTAATTGTATAGATAAACCTTATTTAAAATCATATGTAAATTCAAGATTAAGTGTCGATAATGGCACTCATGTAGATGGAGTGATTAAAGGTATTCAAGGTGCATTACGAGCTTATTTAATGGAGTTAGGAGTACTTGATGATTATCTGATTACTAGAGCCAAAATAGTACGATATATACTTTTAATGGTGCAAATTAAAATGTATCATCCTAACTATGCAGGTTGTGTGCGTGATAAGTTGACATCGAAAGATGTTGAAAAACCTATAAGCACTTATGTTAAACAAGTAGTTTTAGACGAGTTAAAAAAATATAAATTTGAAGAGATGGAATTTTTAAAAGTTTTTAAAAATAATTGGTCATTGGGTTCAGATGAGATTAAAACATACCAAATAGACGCATTTGCCACCAAAATCTTTGAGGGAAATCCTGCAATGGTATGTCCGTTGGAGAGTTGGCTAAGTGATGAGCTTATGCAACAAATAGCAGAGGAGAACAACCTCTCTGAGACAGCATTTTTTGTAAAAGAAGATGAGGTTTACACTTTACGATGGTTTACCCCTACAACAGAGGTAGATATGTGTGGTCATGCCACTTTGGCTTCTGCTTATGTCTTGTTTGAGTGTTCAGACTATGAGAAAGTTGAGATAATATTTTCTACCAAAAGTGGAGAGCTAAAAGTTTGGAAGGAAGAGAACCGTTATGTGATGGATTTTCCTATTCAATCCATAGAACCTTGTGATATTTCAGAGCAGATAGAAAAAGCTTTTGGTGTGAAACCTATGGCGACTTTTGCTTCTATGGATTACATTGTAGTGTTTGAAAATGAAGAAGAAGTACGCACTGCCAAACCAAACTTAGCACTTTTAAAAGAGCTAGATTTACGAGGGGTTTGTATAACTGCTAAAAGCAAAGAGTATGATTTTGTCACACGATTTTTTGCACCAAAATATGGCATAGATGAAGACCCTGTTACAGGTTCTGCTTTTACTCAGTTGGTTTCTTATTGGGCTGATGCGTTGGGTAAAAATGTGTTTGAGGCTAAACAAGTCTCTGCTAGAGGTGGTGAGGTGCATTGTGTGGTTAAGGCTGATAGAGTCGAGATGAGTGGTGGGGCTGTGATGTATTTGGAGGGTGTGATTTTTCAAAATTAAGTCTATATATCTATAGAATATAGTATTATAATACTAAAATATTAAGGATTATAGATGAAATACCTAAAAAGAGCCATAAGAGAAGAGCTAGAGGAGTACCTAAAATATTTTCCTGTTCTACTCATAAGTGGGGCTAGGCAGGTAGGTAAGTCAACTTTGGCTCTGCACTTGGGCATAGAGAACTATATTACCCTTGATGACATAAACATCTATGAGATGGCAAAAAATGACCCTAAAGGGTTTATTGAAAACTTGGAAAAACCTGTGATTATAGATGAGGCTCAACGATTGCCTGAACTGATGATAACCCTAAAAGAGCATATAGATAAAAAACGAATTAATGGAGAGTTTGTCTTGACAGGTTCGGCTTCGCTTCAAGGGTTTAAAGATATATCGGACTCATTGGCAGGTCGCATAGGGATTGTAGAGCTTTATCCTTTTTCTCTAAAAGAGAAGAGTCAAAAAGCCGAGAATATTATAGATATTTTTGGTGGCTCTTTAGATGCATATATTTTAAAAAAGTACAACAGTGATATTTTTGAAAATATACTAGATGGTGGATACCTAGAAATTCTAAAAATAGATAGCCAAAAGGCTAAGTATCTTTGGTTTAGCTCCTACATACGAACCTATATAGAGTCTGACGCTAGAGAGTTGGCAAATATACGAAATCTTGATAAATTTGTCAAAATGTATCGACTCTGTATGATTCGTAGTGGCAATATGTTTAACAAAAATGAGCTACAAAAAGAGGCAGGGTTGGACAACCGAACCTTTGATAGCTATTTTGCTGTTATGGAGCATACCTATCAGATGCAAAAACTGCAACCCTTTTTTAAAAACCAACTCAAACGGCTGATTAAAACTCCTAAAATATACGCTACAGACACAGGAGTCTTAAACCATCTTTTACAGATAAACTCAAAAGAGGAGCTTGAAAAATCGCACTACAAAGGGGATATAGTTGAGACCTTTATCTATGATGAACTACTAAAAGCCAATAGCTCTGCTTCTAAAAAAGTAGGACTCTACTACTACAGAACAAGCGATAAAAAAGAGATAGATTTCATCTTGGATTATGGTCAAAAGATAGTAGCTGTTGAGATAAAGGCTTCTAAATCTGTCTCTAAGAGTGACTTTAAACATATTTATCATTTACAAAAAGAGATTGCTGAACTTTTTGACAAGGGGATTGTTCTCTATGGGGGAGATACTGTTTTGAAGTTAGATGATAAGATGTATGCTGTGCCTTTTGGTTTTTTGGGGTAGAAAAGATTCTGAATATGAAAGTAAAGGAAGATATATAAAATGAAATTCAAAAAGAAAACACTAGAATCAAAACATATAAAACTAGAGCCACTTGAACCAAGACACAAAGAGGAGCTAAAAGAAGCCATTTTAGATGGTGAGCTATGGAAACTCTTTGTCACCGTTGTTCC
>JALVXD010000218.1 GCA_027038295.1 Campylobacteraceae bacterium | reverse complement strand
CATAATACGCTCTGTAATTTCAGGAAAGCTCTTTTTATAGTTTTCTACCAATCTATCTGAACCCTCACGAAGGTTGCTAATATGCTCAAACATACTATCTGCATTAAATGGATTTGGTGGGACAACATTTATGACCTCTTTTCCATTGTAGTAGAGGAAATAGAGCGACTCATCAAAATGGATTCCTATTGCTTTTTGACCAATATGTTGATGCTCTGCAAGTACAGAGAGCATTGAGCCTCTCCACTGTTCAAAAACACGTTCATTAGCATGACCACTCTCAAGCTCTTCTGTCTCTAAAATGTTGACACCCTCAGCAGAGACGGTTTTAAACTGTTCCATGTTATCAATAATGGTTCTACCCTCAACCTCGGTAGCCATTAACTCATGAGCCAAAGAGACAACAGGGAATTTCTGTTCTAGTTCAAGAGGAAATACAATTCTCTCTCCTGAAATAAAAATCTTTGTATCTTGATTTATAAAAAGTTGTGTATCTTTTTGAAAATTTATAGGCAGATCAAAATCTACTAAAAAATCTGTATCGCTACTGCTACTAACCTCTTCATAGGCGACATACTCTAAGCCTAAGTTTAGGAGTTCTCTAGCTAGTAAAATGGTCATTCCCTCATCGGGATACTTAACCAAAGAGCTTGAACCATAAAGAGCTTTTAACTCATCACTCTTTGTTGAGATTCTAAGCAGGGGTCTCTCTATACTCAACAGGGCATTAAACTCTTGTGTTACCATCATAAGGTGTCTATTTAGTCCCGAAGCAGAGGTCATAAGAAGAGTACTCTCTGCAACGTTGTCACTTGTGGGCTTAAAAAACTTTCTGTAGCCATTAAGTGTCTTAACTAAAACGGTTTTCCCTTTCTCTATTGCCTTTGCACTTACCTCAAAAAGCTTTCGGTAGCTTCCCTTGTCGTTCGCATAGCGTTCACTCTTTTTGTCAACCATTTTAACTGTAATACCACACTCAACACATGAGATAAGAGGGTAATCTTTTCTCATAACATTGGAGTTTAACTCCTCACTGCATGACGTACAAGGAACTAAAAACTTCATAGAGCTGTTGGCACGACTGTAGGGATAGTGTTCTAAGAAAGGGTGTTGTCCTCCACAATGGTTACAAGAGGTAAAAGGGTAGTAGTAACGAGGAGAGCTTACTTCAAACATCTCTTTTTGACAGGTAGGGCATGGGGCTATGTTGTGTGGGGTTATAGATTTTTTAGCCAAAGGAAGGTTGGGTTTCTCCTCTACAAAAGCGTGTTTACTCTCTCCTAAATAGACAGAAGCAGGAAGTACCTCCTCTAATCCTTTTAAAAACAGCTCTAACTTCTCATCATCTTGTTTAGCAAGAAGGGTTATCACTTCGCCATCTTGATAAATATCTATCTCTATGCCTATTTGTTCACTATATGCTTGAATCAATGATGATATGTAACTTTTGTTCGATGAAAATCCTATCTGAAAGGCAAAATACATGGCTGGTTTCCTGATGATTAATATTTATTAGACAACCAAACAAAAAAGTATAAGGAGGTAACTTATATCTATTCTATTTTTAAATAATTATTGTTTGGCTGTATACTAAATACTACATACTTCTAGGGTCTATATTTTTAGGGTTTGCAAAAAAATCAATGACTTCAATAAAACTCATGCCCCCCTCTTTGGGTTCAAGGGTAATATTATCCTTTTCCAACGCCTCTAATGTTAAACGTAAAAGATTTGGCATTGCATTT
>JALVXD010000217.1 GCA_027038295.1 Campylobacteraceae bacterium | reverse complement strand
ATTTATATTTAACAAGTGCAAATATTGCAGATGGTGAAAATGCATCACTTCATGATAGTAATGCTGAAACGAATGAAACAAGTGCAGTAGTTACCGTTGTACCTAAAGTAGGAGAAAACTTACATAGTATAGATATTGGATTTAAACCCTTGGTTCCAGACGAAAGAGTCGTTGTTGACCCTATAGAGAATAATGATTCTGATAAAAATTGTGATTGTCCAGCATATACAGAGAGTGACTCAATTTCTCTTTTTCAAAATAAGATGATAATAAGTCTATTCTTATTGTTTAATCTGTTAGGGCTTTTTTATGTTCATAAAGAGCTTTTAGGAAAAGTGGAAGAGGAGTAGTTTGATATCAATTCAAATAAATAAACTTAAAGAGAGGAACTCTTCTCCTCTCTATTCCCTCTTAATCTCTTTAATAAAACAAAAATTAATTATATATAAGTATGATTTCTCTATATGGACTGTTTATAAGGGTTTTGGGGGAATAATATAGAAAGTATAGTCTAAATTTAGAAGAGGATGTAGATAGTATTGATACGAATAATAATAATTTTAGTTGTTAGTGCTTTTTTAATTTGTCTTCATAAATTGATTGATGATATTATGCTAACTACAACGTTATCTCGCAAACCAATTTTAACAAATTTATTAGCAGGTGAAAATTATGCGTACCGTAGTGTAGAGACTCATACTGATGATAAAAATAGTTCTATTGCACTACTAGGGCATTGGAATACAAAGCAGTTTGAAACAGCATCCTTTACATTGGAAAAAGGAAAACATTATACCTTAGGTGCGTATATGAAAGCGATAGGTTCAGACCAAGGTCAGAATGTTATGTTTAAAATTTCAGGTGCTGGTCATAGCGATGAGATGAACTGGAATGTTTCAAAAGCAGGTCAATGGGAAGAGATACTCATGCCCTATAGGGCAGATGTAACAGGAACCTATACTATCTCCATTTTTACCTATAAGTATTCATTAACAACCGATAAAAAGTATGCAAAAGAAGATGGTTCCAATTTAGATAGAAATGCAACTATTCTTCTTGATAATTTTTATGTTTATGAGTCTGAAAAAATAGCTTCAAACGAACCTTATACACCAAAAGTACCCTATGAGAGTTCAAATATAAAAATTGATGAGCAGGGAAATTGGTCCATCAAAGAGAACGGTATATGGCGAGATTTTTTCCCTAAATTTGCCTATCAAGATTGGTCTTCAGATTTTAAAAAATCTGCAAAGATGTATAGTTCATATGGATTTACAGGTTTTACCAATATAAATGCGTTAGATAAACTCCACTTGGCTGTTGCAAATGGTATGGAATACAATGCCATACAGGTGAATGATATGAAAATAAAGGATGTTAATGATTCTATTAAGAAGCTGATAGAAAATGTCAATCTTGAAGTATCAGATAGAAAATTACCAGCAACATCAGTCATTATGTATGAGTATGATAATGAAGGTGAAAATTTAACCAATTATAAGCATAAAAAAAATCTCTCAGCTTGGTTAAATAAAAAAGACAAAGACCCACTTACCCATAAACGAGCAAGACCACTGAATATGTTAGTTGGGGTAGCAGAAGGTTTGGCTAGAAATTATAAAAACAGTACAAATAAAGATTATATAGATACAGTAAGTACCTATGTATCACAATCAGGGGAAGCAACAAATGAGCATAGAAACCCAGTAAATACACTGGGTATTTTACAAAAGACACAAAATCAGATAGCCCCCGTT
>JALVXD010000216.1 GCA_027038295.1 Campylobacteraceae bacterium | reverse complement strand
CACTCTTATAATGGGTATAGAAACTAACGCTTATTAAACCTAAGGCCACTATGGAGATTAAACTTTTACTCAATAGGTTCATGTCTGAAAACATTCCCTTTATAGATAAGTGCTTAAACCCTTCTAGCGCTACAGCCAATACAATAACCAAAAGAACGGTTGTAATAACACCTAATGACTGATTAAAGTCTTGATAAAAAGAAAATGCACTTGCCATTGAAGAGAGTATGGCAAATATTATCCATCCTCTTGCAAAACCTACGGCAACATCATTAATGCTAGAAGCACCTTTTATTTGAGCATACTGATTATTTAGTGATTGTCTTGCTTTAAAATTTGATTCTTGCATAGTAATATCCTCTCTACTTATAGTATTTTATGATTTCTCTATATATATGTTAAATTATACTCATAAAGATTTAAAATAGAATAAAAATATTTCTTTTTGACATATTTTATTTAAAAATATTTCATTTTAATATTTTTATTAAATTTTGATTTCAATTAATATTTTTTATATATCTAAAAAATTACAAGTAGGAGTTTTATGTGAAGATTATAAATATAAAGTTGTTCACAATAAAAGGATTTTAAAAGAAGATTTTTGTGAATTAAGGGAAAAAGAAGAGTCTGCGTAAAAAAATAATAATTTAAAAAGAGTCCTGTCAAAGGACTCTTTTATTACGCCATAAATACAACAGGTGTAATTACAGGGTAACGTCTCTTGGTTCTAACGATATATTTATGCACAATAGAACGTAACTCATCTTGAATTGCTTTTGGTGAAGCTACTTTCTTTTCATCTGCATTAATCAAAAAGGTATCTATAATGTTCTCTATCTCATGTGCAAAACGTTTATCTTCTTTGTCTGGTACCAAACCATGAGTTGAGATAACAGGCTTTCCTATCATCTTTTTTGTAGATTTATTAATCTGAAGAGCAATATTTACAATTCCATCACTTGAGAGTTTTTGTCTGTCTTCTACAACATCGAGTTGAATCTCTTGGTTATTTTGATTATCAATAAAGCTTTTACCTGTTTTAACGGTTTTTACTTTTTTAAGATATTTGGTTGATATCTCTATCTGGTCACCATCACTCATAAGTAAAATATTTCTCTTATCAACACCACAGGCAATAGCAGTCTGTGCATGTTTATTAATATGATTGTACTCACCATGCACAGGTAAGAAGAACTTAGGCTGAACCAATCGTAAAATAAGTTTTTGCTCCTCTTGTCCTGCATGACCTGAAACGTGAATGTTTTCAAAATCTTTATAACGTACGGTTACACCAGCTTTTACAAGTCTATTCATAAGTGCAGAAACTGAACCTTCATTACCAGGAATGGCATGAGCAGAGATAATAATGGTATCACTTGGCTTTAACTTAATATGTCTATGTTCATTGTTTGCCATACGAGAAAGGGCAGCCATATCTTCACCTTGAGAACCTGTAGTAACCACAAGTACTTGTTCATCTGCATACTTCGGGACTTCATGTGGTTCTATAAAGTGTTTGTCTGGAATATCTACATACCCCAAACGTCTGGTTGTCTCAATGTTACGCTCCATAGAACGACCAATAACACAGATTTTTCTACCTGCTGCTATCCCTCGCTCCATCGCTTGGTATATACGGTGTGTGTTGGATGAAAAGGTTGACATAATCACACGACCTTTTGCAAGGTCAAATAGCGTGTCAAAGGTTTTACCAACAACAGCCTCCGATTTTGTAAACCCTGGATTATGTGAGTTGGTACTGTCAGAAAATAGACAAAGCACACCTTTTGAACCATAGTAAGCATAACGTTGTAAATCCATTGTCTGATTGTCTATAGGAGTATGGTCAATTTTAAAGTCAGCTGTGTGAATAAATGTTCCTGCTTTACTCTCAATAGCCAATGAACAAGCATCGACAATAGAGTGTGTATTGTGCATCCACTCTATCTTAAAGCTACCCACATCGTACTGTTTTCTTTTTGTGATATAGTTAAACTTATTCACATGCTCCATAAGACCATGCTCTTGAAATTTGTTTTCTATCATCGCTAGTGCTAATGGTGTTCCATAGATAGGAAACTGAAGTTCTTTAAACAAGTAAGGTACAGCACCAATATGGTCTTCATGTGCATGGGTAATAATAACAGCTTTTATTTTACTTTTAATCGCATGTAAGTAAGAAAAGTCTGGAACCAAAATATCTACACCATGCATGGTCTCATCTGGAAATGACATACCAACATCAATAATAAATGCAGACTCATCATCTTCCATAACAGCCATGTTTCCACCGATTTCACCAAGACCACCTAGTGGAGTAAATCTTACTTTATTTTGATTTCCAACATCTATCTGTTTCCATGGATTCATTCTTAAATCATTAGCTTCCTCATTCTCTTTAATTGACACTTTTATTGCATCAGTTAAAGGTCCAGCAACTTGTTTTTTACGTCCTCTTCCACCAGAGTTTCTATTTGGCTTATTTTTATTATTGTTTGGTTTATTTTTATTTTGGTTTGAATTTGGTTTTTTATTTTGATTATTGTTACTGCTTTTATGTTGAGGTTTTTTAGCTGTTGCTTTTTGATTTCCATCTACATTTTTATCAGGAACAATTAGGTTACCATTTACATCTTTATCTTGAACAACTTTATTTCCATCAACTGGTTTAGTTGGTGCTTTTGGTCGTCTATGAGGATTGCCTGCTCTTTTAGGTCTATCAGGTCTGTCTCTTCTTGGCTTCTTTTCATTATTATTCTTATTTTGAGAAGTTTCTTTCGTTACGTTCTCTTGCTTTTGACTTTGCTTTTCGTCTATCTTTTTGTTCTCTTCCATCTATATGATCCTTGTTTAATTCATTATATAAGTGATGATACATAGATGTCTCAGCTTCATGAGGTCGAATGGTTGAACTAAGTTCTAACTCTTGGAGTAGTGTTTCAACTTTCTCTTTATCGTAATGGCTGGTCAAGTTTTTTGAAAGCTTTTTACGGGGTTGTTTAAATGCAACCTTTAAAAAATTTTCAAAACCTTGATTATCTTCACTACGGTTTTTTCGTATTAAAAGAATTGAAGAGGTTACCTTTGGTGGAGGAACAAAATTTTCTGCACCTACATCAAAAAGTAATTCACCAAACCCTACAGTTTGGGTTAAAACAGAAAGCCCTGAAAAAGCCTTCTCTCCTGATTGTGCTGAAAATTTTTCAGCTACCTCTTTTTGAACCATTACCAATATTGATTGACAACGTTCATCTTTTAATGCTTTTAAGATAATTGTTGTGGCTATATAGTAAGGAAGGTTGGCTACTAAATGATAATCTTCATTTAATAGTCTGTTTTCTTCCCAATTTTCTAGCACATCTCCACATTTTATATTTAGCGTCCCTGCGTGGATAGCTTCACTAAACGTACTCTGCAGATGTTCACATAATCTCTTGTCAACCTCAAATGCTGTGACATTTCGAGCTAATATTAGCTCTGTGGTTAAATCACCTAAGCCAGGCCCAATTTCTGCAACTCTTAAGTCATCGTTGGGAATCGATTGGATGATTCGTTTTATAATTGCGTCATTTTTTAAAAAGTTTTGACCATATCTTTTATTTGCAAACTCTGATAAATTTTCGATTTTTTTCATTTTACACAATTCTTACTTATAGGATTCTTTTTATAGTCTATACTGGCTCTATAAAAAATGTTAGCTATAATTCTACCATAATTAACCGTAGGTTTGACCATGTCAAACGTCAAATAAAATTTTGTATTTTAAATTTCCCTTTTTCCCAAATCGAGATTAGACGTTTGACATGGTCAAACCTACAACCATAAGGATAGACAATAAATGGAATATTTCGCAAAACGAATCATACCTTGCCTAGACGTTGACAACGGTCGTGTGGTCAAAGGTGTAAACTTTGTAGGACTAAGAGATGCAGGTGACCCTGTTGAAGTAGCAAAGCGTTACAACATTGAAGGAGCTGATGAGATTACATTTTTAGATATTGGAGCTACTCATGAGGGAAGAGCCACTATTGTTGATGTTGTAAAAGAGGTTGCTAAAGAGGTTTTCATCCCCTTGACAGTTGGTGGTGGGATTCGGGAACTGAACGATTTTTATAAACTGCTCAATGTTGGTTGTGACAAAGTCAGCATAAACTCAGCAGCCATAAAGAGACCAGAGTTTATTAATGAAGCTGCCAAACGTTTTGGTTCTCAATGTGTGGTGGTTGCTATTGATGCAAAAAAAGTTGACACAAACAGATGGCATATCTTTACACATGGTGGAAGAAATGACACAGGCATAGATGCACTCGAATGGGCAAAAGAGTCTTACGAAAGAGGAGCAGGAGAACTGCTTATAACTTCGATGGACAGTGATGGAACAAAAGCAGGATTTGCCAATGATTTGAACTCACGCATAGCAGAACTTGTCAATATTCCCATAATCGCATCTGGTGGAGCAGGAACCATGGAACATATGAAAGAAGCATTTACATTAGGTAATGCTGATGCTGCTTTAGCTGCTTCTATTTTTCACTTTAAAGAGATTGACATTATAGATTTAAAACATTACCTTCGTGATAACAATATTCCAGTGAGAATATAATATGTTTATCTGTGCAGGAGAGAGCGAAACTTTTGATTTCGCAAAACCGATGGGAATAGGGTTGATTGACATGAGTATCAATTTGACAAAATTATGTATGGAAAAGAAGCCTCCTCCATTTATATTTTTTGTAGGAACTGCAGGTTCATACGGTAAGCATAAGATTTTTGATATAGTAGAATCAAAAACAGCATCCAATATAGAAAACAGTTTTTTTAATGCCAAATCTTATACCCCTATAGATAACATTGTGTCAACTTCTGACAATGTTTCACGTGAAACAATTGTCAACTCATCCAACTACATTAGCACTGATGAGAGTTTAAGTAAAAACTACTTGGCAAACAATATAGGTATAGAGAACATGGAGTTCTTTGCTGTCTTAAAGGTGGCACAATATTTCAACATACCTGCTGCAGGAGCATTTATAGTGACAAATTATTGTAATGCTAATGCCCATGCTGACTTTATAAAAAATCATAAAGAGGCTATGGAACGATTGACAGATTATATCAAATCGTAGGTGTGACCATGTCACATACGCGTCAACTTAAGGTTTATATACAAAATTATGTTGGAAACGGCGTAGGTCGGGTTGCCCTCATCCCGACATAAACGTGCATAAATTGAAAACTTGATACAACAAAACAAAATTGGCAAATATATATTGAACGATAAAATATTTATTTATGCCAATTGGTGTCGGGATGAGGGCAACCCGACCTACAGACTGCCTACTTTATATAAATTATGGCTTAGGTTGACGCGTATGATGGTCACACCTACAAATTTCAAAATATGAAAGAGAAACAATGAAAACAGAAAAAAAACCATCCATACAAGACTACACAAGAGAAGAGTTATCTCAACTGATTAAACCTTCGTTTAGAGCAAAACAGGTTTACTCTTGGCTTTACCATAAATATGTAAACTCATTTGACGAGATGAAAAACCTACCCCAAGCTCTAAAAGATGAACTGAAAGAGAAGTATAGAATAGAACCTCTAAAGATGATTCGTAAAGAAAAGAGCAAAGATGGAAGTACCAAGTATCTTTTTGAATTAGAAGATGGAAACACAGTAGAAACCGTACTGCTTCTTATGAAGAAAAAACAGTTTAATGAAGATGGTTCAGTCAAGCATCAAGAGAAATATACTGTTTGTATCTCTTGTCAGGTAGGTTGTAAAGTTGGTTGTTCTTTTTGTCTAACGGCTAAAAGTGGTTTTATAGCAAACTTGACATCAGGTGAGATAGTTGAACAGATACGTTACATAAAAAAAGACAACAAGATTGATGCAAATAGACGACTCAATATTGTTTACATGGGAATGGGTGAACCACTAGATAACCTTGGTGCTGTTAGTCAATCATCAAGAGTTTTTGCAGACCCAGATGGTATGGCAATTGCTCCACATAGACAAACCATTTCAACCTCTGGTCTTAGTACAAAAATTGTCAAACTTGGTAAAATGGAACTGGGTGTAAATTTAGCAATCTCTTTACATGCAGTTGACGATGAGTTACGTGAACAGTTAATGCCAATTAACAAAGCGTATAATATTCAGTCAATTATTGACGCTGTAAAAGCATTTCCTATTAACGATAGAAAGAGGGTGATGTTTGAATATCTTGTCATAAAAGATGTCAATGACTCTATGGATGCTGCTAAAAAATTATTGGCTCTGCTCAATGGTATTAAATCAAAAGTAAACCTTATCTACTTTAATCCTTATGGAGGAACAGAATATAAACGCCCAGAAGAGAAAGATATGAAAGCTTTTCAAGAGTATTTAACCAAACATGGTTTACACTGTACCATAAGAGAATCAAAAGGGCTGGACATATCGGCTGCTTGTGGTCAACTTAGAGATAATGAATTGGAGGAAAAGTAATGCCTGTATTGGATTGGGTTATGGTAGGGTTTGTTGTTATTGTTGTGGTGGTTTCTGCTGTTGGGGTTTATAAGGTCCTTAAAGAGGATTAGCCGTAGGAGTGACCTCCGTGTCTGCCCTTTGTTTAATATGTCAACAAAACCATTTTACATTATTTTATGCAAATAAAGGGCAGACACAGAGGTCGCCCCTACGATTATTTATAAAATAATCTTCTATCCTTAGGACAAATCTCCACCTTAGCCTCACGAAAATCAACCCTAGATTTGATAAAATACTTTGCACCATAAGTAAAAAGTAGGGTGTTTGCATGAAGCATAAGTCGTGTTGCCCCTGTCTCTATGAGTCTCTCTTCTTCTGTAATATTCATGTCAAGATAGTTGTCAGAAGCTTCAAAAGATGTCCCATATATAGGGTCTCCCAAGATGGGATGTTTCACGTGAAACATATGGATTCTTATTTGATGTAGTCTTCCTGTATGTGGTTTACACTCTACCAAAGTCGTGTCAAGCTCTGCATCATACTCTAAAGGGATGAACTCCGTTTTAGCTGATTTACCCCCTTTAGATATCTCTACCTTATGCTTACAGCTTGTATAATCTTTTCTAACAGATATAGACTCTTCTACTATAAATGGTTCTGTTAACTCCCCTACTACCCATGCCAAATAAGATTTTTTAATGGTTCTTTTTTCAAATGAGCCTTTTAAAAAACGCTCTGCATTTTTATGTCGTGAAGCTAAAAAAAGACCTGATGTCTCCATGTCTATTCTATGTGTACCATTTGCATTTTGCCCTGAGTGGGTTCGTACTTCATCAAGCATTGAGTATTCAGTTGCCATAGTATTGGGGTGAACTAATACTCCAGATGGCTTGTCAAAAACTAAAAAGTTTTTGTCAACAAAGATTGGTTTTACTCCTCTACTCTTTGGTTCAAAATAGACAATTTCTATATCACCTTCTATAATTTGACCTGTATAGTAAATGGATTCTCCATCAATAAGTATACGACCTTTTGCTATAAGACGTTGTGCCTCACCTTGTGTAAAATTAAATTGTTTCATGATAAATAGAAAAGCTTTGGTTGGTTTTTCTACATGAAAAGGACGTTTAACGAATGGCATATTTTTACCTCTTTTTTAGTCGAATTGGATAGAATTCTATCATAAAAATCTGATACTCTTCACTAAGGAACTTATAAAATGATAGAACGATACTCAAGACCAGAGATGGCAGAAAAATGGACACAACAAGCAAGATATGATGCATGGCTAGAAGTTGAGAAAGCAGCAGTAAAAGCGTGGAACAGATTGGGGCTTATACCTGATGATGACTGTAAGAAGATTGTTGAGAATGCTACTTTTTCAGTAGAGAGAATTGAAGAGATAGAAGCGATAACGAAACATGACTTGATTGCATTTAACACAAGTGTTAGTGAAAGTCTAGGAGAAGAGTCAAGATGGTTTCACTATGGTATGACAAGCTCAGATGCAGTTGACACAGGTGTGGCACTTCAAATGAAAGCTTCATTAGAAATCATTATTGCTGATGTAAAGATGCTTATGGAGTCTATTAAAAAAAGAGCAGAGGAACATAAAATGACCCTTATGGTAGGTCGTTCACATGGTATTCATGGAGAGCCTATTACTTTTGGTTTAACCTTAGCAGTTTGGTATGATGAAATGGCTCGTCACTTAACAAACCTTGAACAGACAATGGAAGTGATATCTGTAGGTCAAATAAGTGGAGCTATGGGTAACTTTGCACACGCTCCACTAGAACTTGAAGAGTATGCTATGGAAGAGTTAGGCTTAAAACCTGAACCATGTTCAAACCAAGTAGTACATAGAGACAGATATGCAAGACTAGCAACAGCATTGGCTTTAATGGCTTCAAGTATTGAAAAGTTTGCAGTACAAGTAAGACACTTACAACGAACAGAAGTTTATGAAGCTGAAGAGTATTTTGCTAAAGGTCAAAAAGGTTCATCTGCCATGCCTCATAAAAGAAACCCTATCCTTACAGAAAACATAACAGGACTTGCACGTATGATTAGAGCTTATGCTGCCCCTGCTATGGAGAATGTAGCTCTATGGCACGAGAGAGACATTAGCCACTCTTCTACAGAGCGTTTTTGGCTACCTGATGCATTTATAACAACTGACTTCATGATGCACAGAATGAACAGTGTGATTGCTAACCTAACAGTAATGCCTGAGAATATGATGAAGAACTTAAACCTTACAGGTGGACTTGTATTTTCTCAAAGAGTTCTACTTGAACTCCCTCTTGCAGGAGTAAGTCGTGAAGATGCTTACCGAATAGTTCAAAGAAATGCCATGAAAGTTTGGGAAGAGATTCAGCAAGGAAAACCTTCAACCAATGAAAAAGGTGAATCACTCTATCTTCAATACTTATTGGCTGATGAAGAGCTTGGTGAGTCATTAAGTGAAGAGCAGATTCGAGAGTGTTTCAACTTTGACTACTATACTAAAAATGTAGATAAAATTTTTGAAAGAGTATTTAAATAATACAATAATTCATTCAAGTAATGAATCTCCTGTCTCATTACTTTAATAAAGGAGTCACAATAGCATCATTTGTTATTATTGCTCCTCTATGCGTTCCTAAGCTGGAGCTTGTGAACGAGATAAAAAACACTAATAATTCAACAAAAATAAACTAAATAAAAAACAATATCTTTTTAATAAAATGAAAGAAAATTTTAAGTAATATAAAACAAGAAAAACAAAGGAAATTATATGATAAGAGTTGTCAAAAGAAGTGGTCGAGTGGAAACATTGGACATTACAAAAATTCAAAAATACACTTCTGCTTCAGTAGCAGGTTTAGAAGGAGTTAGTCAGAGTGAACTAGAAGTTGATGCTAATTTACAATTTCAAGACATGATAAGTTCCGAGAACATTCAGTTAACACTCATCAAAACAGCTGTTGACAAGATTGACATAGACAGACCCAACTGGACATTTGCTGCATCAAGACTTTTTCTTTACGACCTGTATCATAAAGTAGGTCGTAATGTTGGTGGAGTCAAAGGTGAACCCTACTTTCACTTAAGTAAATATTTTGAGAGAGGAGAGCAAGAAGGTCGAATTCTTTTAGGATTAAAAGAGAAATATGATATTGATGACTTAAACGCTTACTTAGTTCCTGAACGAGATTTACAGTTTAACTACTTGGGTATACGAACACTTTACGACCGTTATTTACTAAAAGACAAAAATGGAGAGCCTATAGAACTTCCTCAACAACTATTTATGGGGGTTGCTATGTTCTTAGCTCAAAATGAATTTGATTGTCAAGCATGGGCAAAGAAGTTTTACGACATCTTGTCAAAGTTTGAAGTAATGGCTGCCACACCTACCCTTTCTAATGCTCGTACACCTAGACACCAGTTGTCATCTTGTTACATTGGTTCAAGCCCTGACAATATTGAAGGTATCTTTGATGTTTACAAAGAGATGGCACTCTTGTCAAAGTTTGGTGGGGGAATAGGTTGGGACTGGTCACAAGTTCGTGGAATGGGTTCATACATAGATGGTCACAAACATGCAGCAGGGGGAATTGTTCCCTTCTTGAAAATTGCCAATGATGTTGCCATAGCAGTTGACCAACTAGGAACACGTAAAGGTGCTATTGCTGTTTACGTTGAGCCTTGGCATATTGACATAAGAGATTTTCTCGACCTTAAGAAAAACTCGGGAGAAGAGAGAAGAAGAGCACATGACCTTTTCCCTGCTTTATGGCTAAATGACCTCTTTATGCAAAGAGTAAAAGACGATGGACGATGGACACTATTTGACCCTTATGAAGTTCGTGAATTAACTGACCTTTATGGTGAAGCATTTGAAAAGCGTTATATTGAATTAGAAAATGGAAGCAATGATATTGCAAGAGAAACCATTTCAGCCAAAGGTTTATGGAAAGAGATTTTACGAAGCTACTTTGAGACAGGTAACCCTTTCCTAACCTTTAAAGATGCAGCCAATAGATCCAACCCAAATAAACATACAGGAATCATTAGAAGCTCTAACTTATGTACTGAGATTTTCCAAAACACTGCACCAAACCATTACAAAATCAAGTTAACATTCTCTGACAACTCAGTAACAGTACTAGAAGAAGAGGAGATGGTGACCGTTGACAGTGGTATGACAAAACCTGCCAAAAAGATTACAGCACTTGACTCTATAGATGGTAAACAAATTTGGATGGTAGACAAAGAACAGACCGATGGTGACACAGCTGTTTGTAACTTGGCGTCAATTAACCTCTCGAAGATTAACGCTCAAGAAGATATTAAAAGAGTTGTCCCTATTGCTATTAGAATGCTTGACAACGTGATTGACTTAAACTTCTATCCATTGGCAAAAGTAAAGAAGACCAATGAAAAGACACGTGCCATTGGTTTGGGTGTGATGGGTGAAGCTCAAATGTTGGCTGAGTCCAAAATCGTTTGGGGTTCAAATGAACACTTCTTTAAAATAGATGAAGTAATGGAGTCTGTTTCATACTATGCCATTAAGTCTTCATCTGACTTGGCTATAGAGAAAGGAAAGTATCCAAGCTATGAAGGTTCAGAGTGGTCTAAAGGTATCTTCCCTATTGACAATGCAAACAAGGAAGCATGTAAATTGGTTGACCGTGGTGGACTCTTTGGTTATACTCATGATTGGCAAGGTTTAAAAGAAAAAGTAAAGTCTGATGGTATGCGTAATGGTTACTTAATGGCTGTTGCCCCTACTTCGTCAATCTCTATATTGACAGGTACAACACAAGCGATTGAACCTGTTTACAAACGTAAATGGTTTGAAGAAAACTTGTCAGGTCTTGTCCCCGTAGTAGCCCCTAACTTGTCACCTAATACTTGGGAGTATTATACTCCTGCTTATGACCTTGACCAAAATGTATTGATTAAAGCAGGAGCTATTAGACAAAAGTGGATTGACCAAGGTCAGTCACTTAACATCTTTATTACACTTGACAAAGCCTCGGGTAAATACCTTAACGAGATTTACATGAATGCTTGGAAGTATGGATTGAAGTCAACCTACTATCTAAGAAGTCAATCTCCTGAAGCTTCAAATGATATTGAAGACCGTTCTCAAGAATGTGTAGGGTGTCAATAATATTATAGGACAACATGGGTAGACACATTGGTCTACCCCTACATGTTGCATAGGTTAAAAGATTTTAAAAACATATTGAGCCGTAGGGGGCAGACCAATGTGTCTACCCTTTATTGTCAAAATATCCAAAAAACTTCATAATCCCATCTAAAATCAAAAATAAGCCATTTAACTACTCAAATCAACCCATGGCATTCAAAAAAATAAAAAAGCTCTTATTTTAGCCCTATTTTTTCTCTTCTCTTTTGCTATAATGTTCAAAATTTTAACAACATAAGGAAAAAAATGAGTTTTGAAAATGTAACGGTAGACATTGCAGGTAACAGTTATTTTGATGGAGCAGTAACAAGTAGAACCATACACTTCACAGATGGAAGTAGAAAAACTTTGGGCTACATGCAAAAAGGTGAGTTTGAGTTTGGAACAGAAGCTGCTGAACTTATGGAGATAACAGCTGGTGAGTTAGAGTATAAACTGGCAGATTCAAATGAGTGGGTAACCGTAAAAGGTGGTGAGAGTTTTAATGTACCTGCCAACTCAAAGTTCCAAGTGAATGTAAAAGAGATTACAGATTACTGCTGTTCTTACCTCTAAAAACTTCCTATAGGTGAGAATAATTATTCACATCTATAGAAACTAACAAACCATCCAATTTTCCATTTTAAAGACATCTTCCGTGCAAGGCATACCTTTCCAACCATTACTCTCCAAATACATCATTTTACCACCAAAAAATCCTACTACGTACATCTCTTTATAAATAGGGTACATTCCCCCTGTAAACATAGCAAAGATATCTTCATAGGAAGTAGGGTGTTCATAATGCTCAAAGTCCAAAGAGTGCAAAACAATAAGAGCATAATGTAGCATCTCATTTTTTAACATTGAATTACTTAATACATAATAGGCTGGGTAGGTTACGGATGGGTCTTCTAGTAGCTCTGAAATATAGAGTCTCTCTTTCTTTTTATTATACATAGAGATATTATAATAAATTTAGTTAAAGAAGAGAAGAAATATTTCAAATTGTAATATTTTTCAAAAAGTCCAATTTAAAGAAAAAAGTTATTCACAGAGTATTCACCATGTGAATAAAACAGTCAAAATGAAATTTAATTATATTAAAAATATTCATTTTGACATATATATACTAAAAACTAATGACTCTGACTCCCTCTTCATATACTTTAGCAAATATTTCTGTAGAAATCACCAGCTTGACACCTGCTATAAAATCATCTTCATCAAGTCCCATCTCTTCAGTGTTGGCAGAACAAAGTTGAAGCTCTGCTCCACTTTTTAAAGCTGCCTTTAATAAAGCTCTTGGTGTTCTACCTTTTGCAAAATAGACATTTTGGTCACCCTCTTTGAAAGCATACTTAAGTGCATTAGCACCAATAACAATAGTAACATCAGCCCCCTGCTTTACTCCACTTAAGGCAATACCAAACCCCATACCAGCTACTTGTAGATTACCATTACTTACAAATACTACCAGTTTTTTTCCTGAAAGGGTTTTCTTCTTTTTAACCATGTTTTTTGTGCTATTGGTATCTTTATTCTCTTCTGCAATAGCATAAGTACTCATAAACAATAAAGCACACAATAATATAATCTTTTTATACATTTAAATCTCCTATAAAAAATTATATTGTTTTCTTATAGATGTACCCTTAATTAGACTATAATCTTCTCTACCATAAGTTGCAGTGTAACTCTGTTGTTAAAGTGGTTCTCATTAATTCCATAAATCACCGAAATCACTTGCCCTATGTGAAAAACTTCTTTGGTCTTAAAAAGCACAGCTTGTTGGGTTAATCCTTGATGTGAAAAAGTAAAACGTCGATGCTCTTTCTCTTTTCCCATATCATTTACATCTTCTATGGTGACATTTTTTGTAATAAATTTGGCTCGTGGATTACCTTGACCATACGGCTCATACGACTTTATCATATTCACAAGATTAAAATCTATATGTGAAAAACTTAGTTCACCTATGATATCTGGGTCAAAAGAGCTTTCAGTATAGTTCTCTTTTGCATAATTTTCATTTATCTGTTTTCTAAAAATATCTAAGTTCTCTTTAGGAAGACTTAACCCAATAGCTGCCGTATGTCCACCAAACTTATGCAGAATAGGGCGACAAGGCTCAGTAATTTTAAATAAATCACACACATGAAAACTTCGTCCACTACCTTTTAAATCACCATTTTCACTCTCTGTCAGTACAATGGTTGGCTTCTCGAAGCGTCGCCCTACCCTTGCTGCCACAATACCTACCACCCCTTCATGCCAACCATCACCGACAACAACAATTACTTTATCATTTGGGTTTACCAAAGCCACTGCTTCATCAGTAATTTGTTGTTCTATAGCTTTTCTTTCATTGTTAAAATCTATCAAACGCTCTAAACGTACCCGTGCATCATAAATATTTTGACTAAGCAGAAACTCTACTGACCATTTAGCATCGTCCATTCTTCCTGCAGAGTTTAATACAGGAGCAATTTGAAAACCTATATCATCGGCATTTAATGTAACTTTATCTAGCTTCTCCATAAACGCTCGAATGGCAGGTAATTCAGAGCGATTTAAGAGTTTTAGACCTGCTACCACCATGGTACGGTTAATATGTTGCAGGGGCATCATATCAGCAACGATTGCTATGCTTACTAGCCCAAGGTATGCTTTTATGTCTATTTTACTGTTTAATGCATTATTAAGAGATGCTATGAGATACCAAGCAATTTGAGCACCACACACTTCTGCATGAGGAAAAGAACACGCATCTTGTTTTTGGTCAACAATAGCAAAAGCCTTAGGTATTGGATTTGGCACAATATGATGGTCAGTAATAATTAAATCAATCCCCTCTTCTTTACAGAGTCTCGCTGCCTCAACAGCTGAAATACCATTGTCTACAGTAATAACCAAATCAGACCCAAGAATACGAGGAATAAGATTGGGTGAAAGACCATATCCATCGGTAAATCGATTGGGAATAATCCACTCTAATTCAACACCTATTTCATTAAAAAACATTTTCATCAGTGTAGTCGAAGTTACACCATCGACATCATAGTCACCTATGAGCATAATCTTTTCACCTTGGTGAATGGCTTGAACTATACGGGCTGTGGCTCTATCCATATCTTTGAAGGTTGAAGGTTTTGGGAGGTCAGAGAGAGATAAAAAACCTTCATTAATAAAACGAGACTGTAAAAGTTTTTCTATGGTTTGTGGGGTTGCTTTGGGGTAGGGCATATTTTGTCCTTTAGTTCCGTAGGTGTGACCATGTCACACGTTAAAACCAAATATTGGATAATATAAGGTTTTCATTTAATTCAAACCGAAATTTGACGTGTGATGAGTCACACCTACGATTATTTTATCTATTTAACGCATTTTTAACAAAAGCCAAAATTGCAGGATTTGGATTTTGTAAACGTGATGTAAACTCAGGGTGAAACTGAACACCTAAAAACCAAGGATGCTCTTTTACTTCAACAGCTTCTATAAGCCCATCAGATTCACCTGTAATCTCCATACCATTGCTTTCCAAAACTTCACGGTACTTAGGGTTGGCCTCATATCTATGTCTATGACGCTCAAAAATGGTCGATGCACCATATGCTTCACGAAGGTGTGAACCTTCTTTGGTATTACACTCATATTCACCTAGACGCATGGTTCCACCCATAGGTGAAGTTGAAGTACGTACTTGTTTTGAACCAGCAGAGTCTATAAATTCATCAATTAAAAAAATAATTGGATTTTCTGTATCTTTGTTAAACTCTACCGAGGTAGCACTTTCTAGTCCAAGAACATTACGTGCAAACTCAACCATGGCGAGTTGCATTCCTAAACAGATACCTAAAAATGGTATTTTCTCTTCTCTTGCATATTGAATGGCTTGAATTTTACCTTCAACACCACGTTCACCAAAACCACCTGCCACTAAGATTCCGTCACAGTCGATAAGGTATTTTTTAGCACCATTATTCTCTATTTTTTCAGAATCAACCCATTTTATCTCAACTTCAGCATCAAGGTTGGCTCCTGCGTGAATAAGTGCTTCGGTTAGTGATTTATAAGACTCTTTTAAATCCAAATATTTACCAACAAAAGCGATGGTCGTTTTATGGGTTGGCTTAATAATTTTAGAGACCAAATCACTCCAACGATTCATATCGGGTTTTAGTTCACCTAGATTTAATTCTTTTGCAATAGGTTCTAAAATATCTTGAACCAAAAAGTTTAAAGGAACTTCATAAATTGTTGGAGCATCCAAAGCAACAATAACTGACTTTTCATCAACATCACAAGTATAAGCAATTTTACGACGAATATCAGAAGGAACATGTGTCTCAGATCGGAGAATTAGCATTCTAGGTGTAATTCCTATACGTCTAAGTTCTTGAACTGAATGTTGAGTTGGTTTGGTTTTAATCTCACCTGCTGTACGAATATAAGGAAGTAATGTAACATGAATATTCATTACATTTTCACGTCCCATTTCGTGTTTAATTTGACGAATGGTTTCAAGAAAGGGCATTCCTTCCATGTCTCCTGTTGTTCCACCTAATTCTACCATCAAAATGTCTTTATCTTCACCTGCTTTGATAATACGTTCTTTTATCTCATTTGTAATATGAGGAACAATTTGAATGGTTTTTCCAAGATATTTACCTAAACGTTCATTTTCAATAACGGTTTTATAAACTCTACCTGTGGTAAAGTTGTTGTTTTGGGTTAATGCAGTATCTAAAAACCGTTCATAGTGTCCTAAGTCAAGGTCAGTTTCAGCACCATCTTTAGTCACAAAGACTTCTCCATGTTCAAGAGGTGACATAGTCCCAGGATCCACATTGATATACGGATCTAATTTTAGAATTCCTACTCTATATCCTGAATGTTTTAATAGTGTTCCTATACTTGCTGCAGTAATTCCTTTTCCAAGAGAGCTTAAAACTCCTCCTGTAACAAAAATAAATTTGGTTGACATTTATATTTTTCCTCTTTTTATGCAATTATAGGCATAATAACTGTTATAAAGTTTTTGTCTTTTAAAACAAATGGTAATGTTGGTTCATTTAAGAGCAGTTCAAACTCATTCTCTTCTACTTGAGCTATAAAATCTAAAAGATATTTAGAATTTACATTTAATTCAAAATTTGAATTTAATCCTGTATTAAGTACCAGTTGATCTTTGGCTTCTTTATTGTCTGTAGTTAATGCTTCAAACGTTATTTCATTTTCAGAAAATGTAAGTTTGATTTCCTGTGAAACAGGTGTAACTTTTTTAATAGAATCAATTATCTCTTTTTTTGGTAATTTTATTGAAATTTTACTTTCATTTGGAATAATTCGTTGATAATCTGGATAATTTCCATTAATAAGTCTGGTAAAAAAGTAATGATTTTCATTTTGTATAATTAAATTGGTATCATCATAATAGATATCTATTTTATCTATAAAAAGTTTTTGAATTTCTAAAATAGCTTTTTTAGGAATAATTAATGAAAATTCAAATTCATTTTGACTCTCTATTGTATCTACAGCCAATCTTCTAGTATCGGTACCCACTAACATGGTAGATGTGCTCTTAATATCTAAAAGTGCTCCATTTAGTTCAAATTTTGGATTGTTATTATCAATGGCTGATGATATTTTTCTAAATCCTTGAATAAGATTTATAGAATCTAAAAATATTTTAGGTTTATCTTCAATTACAGGAAATGTTGGAAAATTATTAAAATTAAAAGTCGGGAGTTTATACTTGGTTCTATTTTGCTTTATAATTAAATTGTTTTCAACTACTTCTAAAATAATTTCATCATTTAACATTCTTATATAATCTAAAAGATTTTTTCCATTTGCAGTGAAAGCACCTTCTTCTTCAATAATTATATTATTGCTTTTTATAACTAATCCTATCTCTCCATCAGTTGCTTTTATTGTACAACTGTCATTTTGAGCTTTAAAATAGATATGAGAAGTAATTTGACTTGCATCTTTTTTCTCTAAAAAAGGTTGCAAATTAATTAGTATAGATTCTATAAGTGGTTTTGTAACACGAATTTTCATTTTATCTCCCTATTTTTTTACTCTATATTTACTTAAATAAGTAGTGGTAGTAGTAGTTCTTGTTGAAAATGTGAAAAACTATTTTAAAGCTAATGATTTGAGCATTCTCTTTTAACTTTTAACTTTTAACTTTTTCACATATTTTCACTTTTTGTATTATATCTTTTTTTAGTATATCTTTAGTAAAATTAATCACTTTTTGCAGAGTTTTCATTTATATTATTTGCAAATTCTTCTAATAAGACTTTAAAGTTTTCATTTTCATTTATGGTTTCATTGATTTTTTTCATGGCATGACTGACAGCAGTATGGTCTTTCATTCCAAAATATACAGCGATTTGTGGCATGGAGTGGGGTGTAAGTTTTCTTGTAAGATAGATGGAAATACGTCGTGCATTAACCACATCTTTGGTTCTTTTTTTAGATTTTATATCAGATAGTTTGACATTGAGTTCTTTTGAGATATGTTTAACAATGTCATCAATAGTAATATTGGCTTGTTTTTCAGTAAGTTGGTCTTTAATCACATTTTGTGCAAATTCTAATGTGAGTTTTTGGTTCATTAGTCCTGAATAAGCATTAAGTTTTATAATTACACCTTCTATTTCACGTATATTGTTACCCATATTTGAAGCAATGAAGTTAATAATATCTTGATTGAGTGTGATACCATCTATTTCACACTTCTTTTGAATAATGGCAATTTTTGTTTCAAGTCCAGGGGGTTGAATATCAGCCATGAGACCCCATTCAAATCTACTTCGCAATCTATCTACTAGTCCAGCTATTTTACTGGGTTGTCTATCTGATGTGATGACAATCTGTTTTTTTGCTTGATGCAGTTCGTTGAAGGTGTGAAAGAACTCCTCTTGGGTTTGCTCTTTTCGGCTAAGAAACTGAATATCATCTATGAGTAGTACATCACATTCTCTAAAATGGTCACGAAATCTGTCCATGGTTTGAGAACGTAAATGAGAGGTGAACTTGTTCATAAATTGTTCAAACGTTGTATATATAACTTTCTTTCCTGCAGCTATTTGATGGTTTCCTATGGCTTGAATAAGGTGAGTTTTTCCTAGACCAACACCACCATAAAGGAAAAGAGGATTATATAAGGCACCAGGTTTCTCTGCTACTGATTTTGCTGTGGTGTAAGCAAATTGGTTGGAACCTCCTACAATAAAACTATCAAAAGTGAATGATGGGTTTAGTATGGTACTTCTTGTTTGATTTTTTTGTTCACAGTTGGTTTGAACTTTTTGACTACTTGACGCTGTTTTTTTGACTTTTCCTACCGAGATAATAACATTATGACGTAAATTATTCTCTATTTCAAATAGATGTGCAATTTTATTTTGATATTTGGTTTTAATCCATTTAGCAAGAAGTATGTTGGGGGCATAAAATTGTGCTACATTTGATCTTGAAGCTGATTCATCATAACTTAAATTTTTAATATATCGTGTCCAAGCCTTATTACTTATCTCTTGTTGAAGTTTTTTCAGTACTTTATTTCCAATGTTCATAAAGCTCCTTAATCTTAATGTGAATAACTATTTGAATATTAGCTAAAATTGGCTAAAATATAGGTTTAAAAGAAGGTGTGATAAAGATATTCACACTGTGAATAAAGGTGTGAATGAAAATTTTAGGAATTGACCCAGGGACTCGTATTTTAGGCTATTGCATACTTGATTTAAGTAGTGAAAAGTATAGACTTGTAGAAGCAGGAATACTTAAATTTAAAAAAAATATATTAAAAGAGCAAATTTTAGAAATGAGTGCAGGTATTGACGCTATATTCGATGCTCATAAGATTGATGAAGTTGCGATAGAGGATATATTTTATGCTCATAATCCTAAGACTGTTCTTAAGTTAGCACAGTTTCGTGGAGCTTTAAGTTTTAAAATACTTTTATCTGTTGGAAATTATTCAGAATATACTCCCTTACAGGTAAAAAAAGCGATTACAGGTAACGGTAAGGCAACAAAAGAACAGGTTGCCTTTATGGTGAAACGTTTATTAAAGATAAAAAAGGAGATCAAACCCTTGGATATCACAGATGCAATGGCAATTGCCATTACTCATGCTCAAAGGGTTAAGTTTTCAGGGGTTTTATAGGGTCGGAGTAACCGACCATTTAATTATTTTTGAGAAGTCTGAATAAATTTATCGTACTCATATACATCTTTTCTAAAGTTTGTAAGACCATTTTGTCTAAATACTGTAAAGTAGGTAGTATGAACAGGTAGAGGCTTAGTAAGATTTAATGTTACTGTCTTTAGAGTATTACGATACTTATCAATATTTCTAACATCTGATGCTTTAAGACGAGATTTTAATACCTCTAGCAGTTCAAAAGGTTTCTCGAGACGCATACAACCAGAGCTGTAAACACGGTAACGACGTGAAAAGAGTGATTTGTTGTCTGTATCATGTAGATAAACAGAGTATTTATTAGGGAACATAAACTTCACACGTCCTAGTGCATTATCATCCCCTGGATACTGAACAAAACGGTAAGGGATGCTACCACCATCTTTATATGGTAATAGTTTGTCTACCGTAAAATTTTTAATCTCTTTCTTATTTTTCCATCCTTTAAATGCATGAATATTATGTTCAGTTAAATAGTCAGGATGTTCTTGTAGTGCTGGTATTAAATCTCTACGAACCAAGTTATCAGGAATGTTCCAAGTTGGATTCAATACAAGGTATTTCATGTAAGAAGAGAAGATAGGTGTTGGTCTAACATCTCTACCTACAACAGCATTCATGTGAAGAATTGATTCTCCATGTCTGATATAGTCCATGGTAAAATCTGCAAGATTTACTCTAATGTACTCATTTGGAAATTTATCAGGGAATACTTTTAACTTATCTAAATTGGTAAGAATACTTTGAACATGTTCACTCATTGGTTTATTCATGTAATAGACAGTAATTTTATCAATAGTATTGTTTTGTGTTAGTTTAAAACGATCTTTATAGCTACGCAGTGCATTTAGTAACTCCCTATCAAATATATCCGAAGTGTTATTTCTGTTTCTTAAATCACCCGTCATAATAAGTCTTTGTTTAATATCAGATATGTATGGATATTGATCTCCAAATCTTAGGTCTTTAGCATATTTAATACGTGGTAAACTACCAAGACTTTTATAAAACTGTAACGATTCTATTAGGTCTTGATGAAGTTTTGGTAGTGCTGTGATAGATTTGAAAAAATCATAAATATTTTCACTGGTAATAGCAGAAAAAAGTCTTGAAGCAGATGGTGAAGTTTTGCGTACCATCTCCCAGTTTGCTGTAATGTCTTTTGACTCTTTTAGAGCTTTAATTTTATCTTGTACCATATCCCAGTTTGTATCTGACTGTACAATAAAATTTGCTAAACCTACATAGGCACGAGTTAATAAAATATCAAGAGTAGCCAAATCATTAGCATTGGTGTTTAAGTCCATATTATCATTAAGAAGATAGGTATATTGTTCTATATTATTTTGCTGTAAATCTTTAGATTTATAATTAAAATAAGGGTCTTGTAGTGCTTCTCTTAATGTATTAAGATTACGAGCATGTCCTATCCATAATGGTTTATTTTGATTAAGGCTATAGAGTTGTCGTATAATATTTCTTTCACTACTATTTTGTGAAAGTTGGTAGGGGTCACTGTTTATAATAGAATTTAGCCTATTATCTAATTGTGTTGAATAGAGTGCTGATAGCATAATGCTAAGTAGTAGTAAATATTTCATATCTGTATCTCCCAATAAGTTTTAAAATATATATAAAAACTTAATTATTATATAATTTTTAGAGATATTTTAGCATAAGAGTAGAGGAAAAGAGATTACAACCTTTAAAAAAGGTTGTAATTTTCAGAAAATCTTAGAATTGGTAACCAGCACCAACAGTAAGACCCCATAAAGAGTTAGTATCTGATTTTTTCATGTAGTTAACAACATCTGTAAATACAGAGATTGAATCAGATACAGAGTAGTCTAAACCTAACCCATAAGATAGACCAGTTTCACTACTACTCATATCTGTTGGATTTGCAAGGTTTGCACTAGAAGCACCAACTAAACCATAAAGGTTAAGAGTATCTGTAACATCATAGTTTGGCTTTAAGTAAGCACCAATTTGTTGAAAGCTATCAACTCCATTGTTTTCTTCTGAAACACCAATAGTACCTCTTAATTCAGCACCTAAGTTATCCATAAAGTCATAACCTAATCTACCTGTGAAACCGAGTTGTCTATCTTGGTTATCTTCGTCTGAGAAAAGGTTAGCTCTATCATCGTTACCTCTTGCAGCGATATCTGTGATACCTCCAGCAATGTAAAGACCTAATGCTTCAGCTACAACAGGTGCAACTACAACAGGTGCAGCTTTTACAACTGGTGCAGGTGCTGGTGCTGGTGCTGGAACCACTACTGGTTCTACAGGAACTTCTACAGTTTCTTGTTCAAATACTGGCTCTATAATATCTCCACCAGCAAAACTCATACTTGACAAAGCAATAATTGCTACAATCGAATTTTTTAATTTCATAATCGAAATCTCCTTAATATAGTAAAATATAATTGATTATAGCATAAAATTTGTTATGAAACTCTTTAAAACTTAATAAATTAATTTAAAATTTAAGAAAAATTTAATATTTGTTTGATTTTGTTTTTTATTGTAAATCATAGTTTATATAAAAAATATTTTTTAGTGTGAGTGAAATGTTATAAATTAAACTTAAATTTTTAAAAAGAGCCAGTTATAATATATTTTCGATATAATTCGCGTAATTATTTATAGTATAGGAATCTTACGAATGCAAAAAATCAAAAATATCGCCGTAATCGCTCACGTTGATCACGGAAAAACAACGCTTGTTGACCAACTTCTTCAACAGTCTGGAACTTACGCTGCACACGAAGAGGTGCAAGAGAGAGCCATGGACTCTAACGAAATTGAAATGGAAAGAGGAATTACCATTCTTTCTAAAAATACAGCCATTACTTATGGTGACCATAAGATTAATATTATTGACACTCCTGGTCACGCCGATTTTGGTGGTGAAGTTGAGCGTGTGCTTAAAATGGTAGATGGCGTATTGTTACTTGTAGATGCACAAGAAGGTGTTATGCCTCAAACCAAATTTGTTTTGAAAAAAGCGATTGGTTTTGGACTTATTCCTGTAGTTGTTATTAATAAAATTGATAAAGAAGGTTCAGACCCCGATAGAGTTATGGACGAAGTTTTTGACCTTCTGGTTGCACTCGATGCGAATGAAGATCAACTTGAATTCCCTGTTTTATATGCAGCAGCTAGAGATGGTTATGCAAAACATGAGATGGAAGATGAAAATAAAGACATGGTTCCTCTTTTTGATGCAATTATTGAACATGTTCCTTACCCAAAAGGTTCACCAGATAACGATACTCAGGCACAAGTATTTACACTTGACTCTGATAACTTTGTTGGTCGTATTGGTATTACACGTATTTTTAATGGTAAAATTAAAAAAGGTGATGAGTATCTACTTGTGAAAGCAGATGGTTCTAAATCTAAATCAAGAGTTTCTAAACTTATTGGGTTTAAAGGTCTTGATAGAATTGATATTGAAGAGGCAGAAGCAGGAGATATTGTAGCCATCGCTGGTTTTTCAGATATTGATGTTGGAGATTCTGTTTGTGATAAATCAAATCCTGTAGCACTTGACCCAATGCACGTTGAAGAGCCTACACTTTCAGTTATTATGTCTGTAAATAACGGACCATTAGCTGGACAAGAAGGTAAACACGTAACTTCTAATAAAATTAGAGAGCGTCTTGAAAAAGAGATGGAGACAAACATCGCAATGAGAATGGAGCCAATGGATGATGCTTCATTTAAAGTATCAGGTAGGGGTGAACTTCAAATTGGTATTTTGGCTGAAAACATGAGACGTGAAGGTTTCGAGTTTATGTTGGCTCGTCCAGAAGTTGTAACTAAAGAAGAGAATGGTGTTAAAATGGAGCCATTTGAACATTTAGTTGTTGATGTTCCAGAAGAGTTCCAAGGGGTTGCTATTGAGAAACTTGGAAAAAGAAAAGCGAACATGACTTCTCTTAACCCAATGCCAGATGGTACAGTAAGATTAGAGTTTGAAATTCCTGCACGTGGTCTTATTGGGTTTAGAAATGAGTTCCTTACCGACACTAAAGGTGAAGGTATCATGAATCACTCTTACTTAGAATACAGAGCATACTCTGGTAGTGTTGAATCAAGAACTCCAGGAGCATTGGTTTCTATGGATGATGGTGAAGCCGTTGCTTTCTCTATCTTTAACCTTCAAGCACGTGGTATTATGTTTATTTCTGCACAAGAAAAAGTTTACTCAGGAATGGTTATTGGTGAGTCAGCAAGACCTGGTGACCTTGATGTTAACCCACTTAAAGGGAAAGCATTGACCAACATGAGAACTTCAGGTACAGATGAAGCTGTTAAACTTGTTAAGCCTAGAGAGATTACACTTGACTCTGCAATGGAGTGGATTGAAGATGATGAGCTTATTGAGATTACACCTATATCTATAAGAATTCGTAAAAAATCTCTTGACCCAGTTGTACGTAAAAGAGCTGCTAGAGACAAGAAAAATAGTAAATAAAACAATACTGTAGGTTTGACCATGTCAAACGTCAAATCTCAGTTTTTACTTTATGGGGATAACAATTGTGAAATTATCCCCATTCATTTTGGCGTGTGACATGGTCACACCTACGTGTTTTTAATCTTCTTTATCCACTCATCCAACGTCTTTTCAAATCCTATTTTAGAACTCTCATAAAACTTCATATTTTTACTCATGTAACTCTGTTCAACCCAACCGTTAAAATTATGTGGGTACAAGTAATTAACCTTGTCATGTTTTATGTTTGCAGGTATGGGGTGAATCTCTCCAGCTTGTATGGCTTGAAGTGCAGAGTTTATCGCCATATAAGCAGAGTTTGACTTGGGTGAAGAAGCCAAATAGATAACCAACTGTGATAAAGAGATTCGAGCTTCAGGGTAACCAATCATCTTTACTATATTTAAAGTAGAAGAGGCTAGGTTTAAAGCATGAGGGTTGGCATTGCCTATGTCTTCACTGGCTAAGATGCACAAACGTCGTGCTATAAACTCAGCAGGTTCTCCACCATTAACCAAACGTGCTAGGTAGTAAACACTGGCATCGATGTCTGAACCACGTATGGACTTTATCATCGCAGAGGCTAGGTCGTAGTGTGAGTCGGCTTCAGAACTACCTGCTTGTAGGGCATGGGGGCGAATGGACTTTAGTTTTTCTAAGCTTATCTCTGAGCCTAAAGTCACAGCAGTTTCTAAAAGGTTCAACATGGCACGAACATCGCCAGAGGAGGAGCTAACTAAAAAATCTTTTGCATCTTGTGCTATGTGAATAACTTCTTTTTCGACTATTTTGTCAAGTTGTTGATGCAGAGCAGAGTTATTCACATGCTTTAGCTCAAAGAGGTGAGAACGTGAACGCATGGCAGAGGTGAGGGAGTAGTAGGGGTTTTCTGTCGATGCCCCAATGATGAGTGCCGAGTTGTTCTCCATAAACGGAAGCAAAACCTCTTGTTGATTTTTAGAGAGTCTATGCACTTCATCTATAAATATTAGAGGTTTCTCTAAAGCATTGGCATAGCTTTTAAAGATTTTTCGTAAATCTTCTACTTTAAGTGTGGTGGCATTGAGTTCAAAAAAGGGAGCTTGTAACTCTTTGGCTATGACCCTTGCCAAAGTAGTTTTTCCACAACCTGGAGGTCCATAAAAAAAAGAGTGAAGTAAACTCTTCTTCTCTATAAGGGTTCGCAAGACTTGACCTTGCTCTAAAAGATGCTCTTGCCCCACAATCTCATCGAGCGTGGTCGGTCGGTACTTTAGAGCCAAAGACATTAGAACTTCTTATTTTTTTTGTTTGGGTTGTTTTTGTTAGAGTTTTTCTGCTTAATCTCTTTGAGTCTCTTCTTCTCAGCCGATTCAGCACGTCTTCTTTGGTCTTCTGTTTGGTTTTGTCTTTTTTCACGAAGGCGTTCAGCTTTTACTCTGTCCTCTTCCTCTTTTTTCTCTTGTGCTTCTACTTGGCGTATCATTTTTAGGTACTTGTGTAGGTCATCATACTCACGACGCGTAAAGAAACGTGTTTTTCCTGTTGGTAAGTTGTTAAGCTGAATCCCTCCAAACTCTACCCTTTTAAGGTCAAGTACATTGGCTTCAAAGTGTCCAAAGAAACGACGAAGCTCACGGTTTTTACCCTCTGCGATGGTCACACGTAGCTTGGTAAAGTTTGCTCCTGCGTTACGTACTTCATAATGCACAAAAGGCTCAAACTCCATGCCATAAATTTTAGACTTCTCATGTCCACCTGCACGGGCATCGTCCAAAATAAGACCTTCACGCATCGCCTCCTCCATTTCGTTTGAAAAGGCTTTGTCTATTTTAATGTTGTAGGTACGGTCTAGCCCACTTTGCATCATAACCTCTGCTACTTTTGGCGAGTCGGTCAAAAGTAGAAGCCCCTCAGAAGCAAAGTCCAAACGCCCAATAGGGATAAAGTGTCTAAACTTCCCAGGGAGCTTGTGAAAAATGGTGGTTCGTCCACGGTCGTCTTTACGGGTGACCAGTGTCCCTTTTGGTTTGTTAAAGACTATCATGGTGAGTTCTGTTCGCTCTTTGACGTGAAGACCTTTTATGGAGACTTCATCGCCCTCTTGAACGTCGTAGGCGAAATCTTCTATCTTTTTACGATTCACGAAAACTTCTCCAGCTTCTATAAGCTTGTCTGCTTCACGACGTGAATACTTGGTATTGTGCGAGATATATTTGTTGATTCTCATTATTTTTCTTCTTCATTATTGGGGTTGCAAGAGATTTATTCACATCTTGCATCTATTGCTGTGATTATAGCATAAGGGTGATATAGTATTGTTTTCTAAACCATATAACGTTATACTTTTATCTATAGACATATGTAAGAAAATCGTAGGTTTGACCATGTCAAACGTCAAAACCAAGCATAGCAGATTAAAAAATAACAAATCTCCATTTAGATTAAAGTGAGATTTAACGTTTGACATGGTCAAACCTACAAGGAAAAAAATGAAATTTTTAATAGTAGCACTGTTATTAACCCTATTTACCCAAGCCAAAACCATAAAAGTAGCCGTAGCAGCCAATGTGAGTTACGCCATAAATGACCTAAAAAAAGAGTTTAACCGACTCTACCCCGACACTAAAGTGCAAGTCATCTTAGGAAGCACAGGGAAACTCACAGCTCAAATAAAACATGGAGCCCCTTACGACATCTTCATGGGAGCAAACATGCTTTACCCCGAAACACTCTACAAAGAAGATTTTGCAGTAACTAGACCTTTGGTTTACGCCCAAGGTTCATTGGCGTATTTGTCTAAACAAAAAAGAGACTTTACAAAGGTGATGGAGTTACTAAAAAGTGATGAAGTCAAAAAAATAGCCGTCGCCAATCCTAAAACAGCCCCTTATGGCATAGCGACAAAAGAGGCTTTAGAAAATGCAAAAGTCTATAATGATATAAAAAATAAATTTGTCTTTGGTGAGTCTATTTCTCAAACCGTAACCTACGCCACCAAAGCTACTGACATAGGTTTTATCGCAAAGTCTTCTCTCTTTAGCCCTCAAATGTCTCACTTCAAAAAAGGTAAAAACTGGGCAGATGTTGACCCAAAACTCTACACCCCTATAGACCAAGGCATTGTCATTTTAAAACAAGGTGAAAAGTCGCCAGAGGCGTTAGCCTTTTATGCTTTTATCTTTTCTAAAAAAGCAGAGCAGATATTTAAAGAGTTCGGGTACATCATTCCATGAACAAATTGAGTGTAAAAGTAGAAAAGATTGACAAAAATGACAAGCTACACATTGTCACTTGTAAACTGGGTTGTCAACGTATAAAAGTCGTCAGTTTAGAATTACGAGACACCATTAAAATAGGCTCTACTGTAGAGTTAAGCGTGAAATCAACCAACATCTCTTTAGCTAAAAACTTCACAGGGGAACTCAGCATTGTCAACCAGTTAACAGCCAAAGTGACAGCCATTGACAAGGGTGATTTATTAAGTTCTGTTCAAGTAGAGTTAGAGAGATTTTCTTTGGAGTGTCTGCTGACGGTAGAAGCGACGTTAAGCATGGGGTTAAGTGTGGGTGATGATGTCATGGTTTTAATTAAGGGGAGTGAGGTTTTTGTTTGTGGGTGATAATATGTTGTAGGGTGCTGTTTTCAACGCACCGTTAAATGAAATTGGCATAAAGAGAAGTTTCGCCGAAAGGCTTAAAAATATAAGAGTATTGTTTTTAACACATCAATTAGTTAAACCTAAAAAGAGATTTTTTATTTATGCCAATTGAAGGTGCGTTGGAAAACAGCACCCTACAAATTTTGATATAATAACTTCATAAAGAAAAAAGGGAAAGTATGGAACTTGTCTATCTATGGGTTGAAGATTATAAAAATATTCATAAGCAGGGGTTTAATTTTTCGCCTAGATTTGAGTGTACGTTTCATGATGAGTATGATGAAGAAGAGAATAGTAAAAATAAATTTACATTAGACCATTTTATTGATAAAGGAAGCTACCCATATTTAGCACTCTCTATTTTTAATTTGATTCCGTCATGTTCTGTTTGTAATTCTAAAATAAAAGGAAGTACACCGTTCTATGGAGATAAAGAGTTGGAGTCTACCAACCCTTATTTAAAATCTTTTCAATTTGATGAAAAAGTAAAATTCAAACTCTTTTTACATAAAAACTGTAAAGACCTAAACATAAAATCAAAAGATGACATCGACATACCTCTAAAAGAAAACTACTCAAACGAATATGAAAAATATATAAAAACTTTCAAACTAAACGAACGCTACCAAGCCCACAAAGATATAGTCCTTGAGATGATAAAAAATGCAGAGCTTTACCCTGAAAGTAGATTAAAAGAGTTGCAAGATTTAACAGGCATACCCTATCAACAAATAAAGCAAGATATTTTCTCTTTGATAGATGATAATGCAGATTTATCTAAAGAGCCATTTTCTAAATTGAAAAGAGATATGGCTTGTGAGTTGGGGTTGGTATGAGAGCTTTTGTAGGGTGCCGTTTTCTAACGCACCAATTATTCAAATCAAAAACAAATTTTTTCTTTATGCCAATTAAAGGTGCGTTGGAAAATAGCACCCTACGGGTTTTTGAAAGTCAAAAAGATAATGGACGGAAACTAAAATGCTAGAAACCCTAAAAACCCTAGACCTAACCCCGTTCATACTGTCCTTTAAACTGGCAGGATTAACCACGCTTATTCTTTTTATAATTAGTCTACCTTTGGCATGGTATCTGTCTCAAAGCAGATCAAAAGCCAAGCCATTTTTAGAGGCTATTACGGCTTTGCCTATTGTTTTGCCTCCATCGGTTTTGGGATTTTATATTTTGATACTCTTTGCAAAGGTCGATTTGGCTTTTAGTTTTACGGGGTTGGTGATTGCCTCTTGTTTTTACTCTTTGCCTTTTATGGTTCAGCCTTTGCAAGGTGGGTTTGAAGGGTTGAACAAAAACATGCTAGAAGCTTCTTATTTGAGTGGAAAAAGTAGATTGACCACGCTTTTAAAAGTGGCACTGCCAAATATAAAACCTGCTCTGCTTACGGCTCTTATTATTACCTTTGCTCATACGGTTGGAGAGTTTGGGGTGGTATTGATGATAGGTGGGAGCATTCCTGATGAGACTAAGGTCGCTTCTATTGCCATTTATGAAATGGTGGAGATAATGGATTATGGTACGGCTCATATCTATTCGGCTATTATGGTGCTTATAAGTTTTGTGGTGCTTTTGTCGGTCTATGTCTTTAATCATACGCAGAAAAAGATAGGTGGGTTTCACTAATGATTAAAATAGATATAAATAAAAAACTCCACGGTGCAAAGGGTGAGATGGACTTAAATGTCAACCTTGAAATCAACGAGGGTGATTTTTTGGCGTTGGCAGGTAAGAGTGGAAGTGGGAAGACAACGCTTTTACGAATATTGGCAGGGCTTGAGAGTTCATCGGGAGTTATTCACATAGGTGATGAAGTGTGGCAAGATGAGAAGTTTAGCTTGGCTCCCCAAAAACGAAAGATTGGGTTTGTATTTCAAGATTATGCACTGTTTCCAAACATGACCGTAGAAGAGAACCTGCTTTTTGTGCAAAACGACAAAGCGTTGGCAAAACAGCTCCTAGAAGTGACCGAATTGAGCGAGTTAGCCAAAAGACGACCCAGCACACTAAGTGGAGGACAAAAACAGCGAGTGAGTCTCTGTAGAGCCTTAATGAACCGACCTAAACTACTACTTATGGACGAACCTCTCTCTGCTCTTGACCCTGCTATGCGTACCAAACTTCAAAATGAGATTTTGACACTGCACAAGGAGTTTGGAACCACAACCATTATGGTGAGTCATGACCCTTCGGAGATTTACCGTTTATCTTCTCGTGTAGTGGTTTTAGAGCAAGGGAGAGTTGTTGATGATGGTCTGCCTAAAGAGGTGTTGTTAAAAACAAATGGTTCTCAAAAATTCTCTTTTGAAGGGGAGTTGCTTGAACTCATAAAAGTAGATGTCATGTTTGTAGCCATAGTGGCTATTGGTCAGCAGTTGGTGGAAGTGGTGGTTTCCCCTATGGAAGCCAAAGGGTTAAAGGTCGGAGAAAAGGTTAGCATAAGTACTAAGGCTTTTGCTCCGACTATTGTTTAACTATTTACAACTTCCTGTGTCAACATAGTGTAGGGCAGCTTTTAGCATACTTTCTTTTGGGTCACCCATTTCATGAAAAGGGTCGTCTTTTATGTCACAGCCTGATGTTACGGGTAGCCCCTCAAAATAATCATAAAAACCAAGAGAGTTTTTGACTACAAAGTTTATGAGAAAGTAGTAGTAGTTTACATCGGTTTTTCCACCCATACCTACTGGTTTACCATGTGTTTTATCACCTATGATTACAATATTATCTTCGCTTAGGTAGGGTTTCATAGCAGAGATAACTAGTTCTGAAGCAGAGGCTGAACCTTGTGTAGTTAGAAAGAGAATCTGCTCTAAATCTAATGAGTTACTATCTTTTTCAAAACGGTAGGTTGAATTGTTCTTTTTGTAGTCATCATTCCATGCTAGAGTAAATTGCTCTTGGTTGATGTGTGCCGTAGAGAGTTTGTCTAAAAGTTTAGAGGCAACGGTGACAGAACCCCCACCATTATAACGAAGGTCGATGACCAGTTTTTTGATACGCTCTTTTTTAAAATTGTTGAAGGCTTCATCTATTTGATTTACAATACTCTCTGCACCCATAAAAGAGTCTAGGCGAAGGTATCCTACTTTTTCATTTTTAGGGGTGTGAATAACTTCTCCTTTGGCGACTTTATAGGTGTAGTCACGAGGAGTTACGGAACCATTACATGTTTCATGGGTGTTTTTACGGTTAACTGTAAGCGTTGCTCTTTTTTCTAGCTCCTTACCCGTTTTATATATAGCGTCATGCGTAGCTTTTTTGCCATTGATTTTCGTAATAACATCAGAGCGTTTAAGACCAATTTTGTCAGCAGGTGAGTCTATTCTTACATAGGTAACATGACATCCAGTGGTGACATCTTGACAGGCAAAACCAAAACCACCAGACTTTTGGGAAGTAAGGTTCCCATAATCTTCTTTGGTCATAGCAAAGCTCCATCGGTCTTTACTGTTTTTCAAATCATTAATGAGTGCTTGAGGTGAGGTGTAGTTGGAGTAGTCAAAGTTGTCAACTGTTTCATTTGCCCAGTAGTACTCTGTTTGAAAAAGTTCATAAATACTTTTTTTGTCAAAGGCTAAAGGAGTAGTAGAAAGAGTTGGATTGTTTGCTAATAAAATTTTTGGTTCGTTTATAGGGTTATCTATGGAAAAAGTCTCTATATCTGTCTTAGAAAAAATATTTACACTTGTTGCAGGTTGGCAACTCATTTTACTATCTTGATATTTAGAGCTTGAAGTGCCTCCACCCCCACAAGCTGTAAAGAGTAGAAGAGTAGAGGTTAGTAGTGTTATTCGTAAATTCATATTATTTCCTGTAGTATTATTTATCTATAAATATTATACAGGAGAAGTTTTAAACCACCCAAACCAAAGAGAGTTCATCGACATGAATGTCACTTTTTCTAGGTTTCATGGCAGACTCTTGAATGGTTACATTCTCTACGTCGTATTTTAAAGAGAGTTCATCTATCTTATCTTCTAGTTCTTCTGCTAAAAGTTCTATCTCTTCATGTATTTCAGCCAATGCCTCTTGGGCTCTACTTATGTCTCCACGTTCTTTGTAGGCACGACTTCCTTTTGAGAAGGCACGACCCAATTTAGCTGTAGAGCTACGACCAAATAGAGCTCCTAAAATGGCAATGCCTGTGTCAACCATAGACTTACTTGCATCGGCTTCTTCTTTCGCTACTTTGTCTTGGGCTCTTTGTAGGCGTTTTAGAAGGGTTTTCTCTTTCTTCTCATAATGCTCTTGAAGTTTATCTATCTCTTGCTCTTTTTTGTCGTCTAGTTGGTCTTTTATGCGTACTTTAAAGTCACCCAAACTCTCATAAGGTAGAGATGAGAGACGTGGAGAGGTACATTTGAAGGTCTCTAGTCGTTTGTTTCGGTAGACCCAGTCAACCAATGACTTTTTGGTCTTTTTTAAATTTTTATCAGAAGATACATCATCACTTAAAGGAGCAAAGGAAGCATTGCTTGGTTCTGAGTCGGAAAATTGTGGACACTCATCCATATTTTGGGCATTGTCCCAATCTAACTTCTCATCTTCATAAAGTTCAAGGTTTAGACAGAGGGTTTCATTTTCATCTATGTTTTTGGATGCGTTAAAGTAATGAAGTTCTACTTTTCCTTGTAGGGTGGCTCTAAAGTTGTTTTGACCTGTAACGTCCATGGCAAATTTTTGGTCGATACTTTTGTCGATGTTTACAAAACTTTCAAAACCATCCTCTTTGACAGTTTTACTCATAAGAGTTTGAGGTGTTGCAGACTTTTTATCAGCCATGAGTTTTGAGATTTCAGCAGATTTTAGAGGTCCTTTTAGGTAAGACATAACCCAGCGAGTAGAAAAGACTCGTATGTCATCAAGGTGGGCAGATTTTAAAAAGAATGTACGTTTTTGCAGGTTGGCAAGTAAATCTTTGATTTCTGACTTGGAGTAAGAGGCTCCCACTTTACCACCAAGACCGTCGATAACACGCTCAATATCTTGTGCTGTTTGTAGACGACCTATAAACCATGTACCAATGTTTGAAAGCCCCTTGTAGTCCAAGTCAACAGGGTTTTGTGTACTGAGTATGACACCCACACCAAAGGCACGTGCTTGTTTAAGGAGTAGAAGCATAGGCTCTTTTGATGGTGGGTTTTTACTTGGTGGGAAATAGCCGTAAATCTCATCCATATAGAGTAGGGCTTTAAGTGCTGATGTTCCTGACTGTCTTCTCATCCATGCGATGTATTTGTTAAGTAAGAGTGTTACAAAAAACATACGTTCGGCATCAGAGAGATGAGCAATGGAGAATATGGCTACTTTTGCTTTACCATTTTCATCGTAAAGTAGCTTTTGAATGTCCAAATCTTCACCTTGTAGCCATGATGAAAATGTAGGAGAAGCAATAATAGAGTTGAACTTAGTAGCCAATGCAAAACGTTTATCTTGAGGGTAAAAAGCCTCCAAAGGTAAAACACCTATTTTGTCAAATGAAGGAGAGATAATAGCACCTATAAGCTCTTCTAGTGAGATACTTTTCCCTGACATCCATCTGTTGGCTAATATCTGTGCGATAAGGAGATACTCTTTAGAGCTTACAGGGTCTGCTTCTATTTTTACTAGAGATAGAAGAGATGATACAGTACTCTTTAGGTACGAGGCAAAGGTATCTGAATCGTTTAAAACTTCAGTTGGTGGTGCTTCAAGTGAACCTAAAATATTGACAGAGATACCAGAAGAACTCCCAGGGGTATAGATGGTCTTCTCTACGGCATGAAGTTTGGCTACACGGCTTCTGTCTTGAAAGTCACGTTCTATGCCCTGCTCCCACATGCTTGCAATATCTGCTGCATAGGTAGCAACATCTTTCTCTTTGCTTCTTGCTTCATCTTCTACCCAAGGTTCAAAGTTTTTGGGGTTGAAAGTAGGGTCAGTTAAAAGCAGGTTTCCCATGTCTCCCTTTGGGTCGATAAGAATGGAAGGAATATTGTCTATGGCAGCCTCTTCTATGAGACCAATACCCAAACCAGTTTTACCAGAACCTGTCATACCGATAATAGCAGCATGAGTTGTAAAGTTTTTATTTTTTAGTAGTGTAAGTGCTTCACTAGGTTTTTGCGTGGTTTTGTCGATGTCTCGACCGAGGTAAAAGAGTCCAATTTTTTCATAGAGGTTTGTCATCAGTATATCCTTAAAAATTTAAGTTCAATTATTATACTGTATGTGAGATTTAAAAACAAGGGAAGGTATCTTATTCGTTAAGAAGATACCTTTGAAAAGTTTTTTATGATTTGGGAGAATTATAAGGGTTATTTCGATTTAAAAATCAAGTATCTTCTTAACTAAGGACAGTTTAACAAAGAGAATCTTTATCAAACCTTATTTTTTTAAATTATTTTAATAAAAACAGTTAATATTAATTTATATATTAAAAAACTTGACAAATAAGCTTAGTAATTACAAATCCACCGACTACTAACCAAATAAACATTCCTAATGCCGTATAGACAGGAGCCAATCCTAAACCTTTAAATTTGGCAAAACGTGTACCCATACCAAGTGCTGTCATTGCCATGGTAAGCAAGAATGTATCAACAATGTTAATATTGCTAACAATACTTTCAGGTACTAAGTGAAATGAATTAAAAGCAGCCACCCCAATAAAGTAAACAGCAAACCAAGGAATGACCAACTTCACATCGGCACCTTCTCCACCCTCTTTTTTAGCTTGATAACTAAGGTAGAGACCAAGAACTATAAGCATAGGTGCAATCATAATAACTCTGGTCATCTTAACGATAACAGCTGAGTTTGCCATTTCTACAGGTGCATTGGGTACAGAAGCTGGAACAGCAACAACTTGAGCAACTTCATGAATGGTTCCACCAACATAGATACCAAACTCACGAGGTGACATGTGAAGAAAACCAGTTGCATGTTCAATAATGGTTGTGTAGAGTACAGGGTACAAGAACATTGAGATGGTACCAAAAAGAACCACCATAGAGACAGCAATCGCTGTTTTATGCTCTTCAGCTTTAAGTACAGGCTCTGTTGCTAAAACAGCAGCAGCACCACAAACGGCAGCTCCAGCTGCAGTTAACATAGAGGTGTCTTTTTCCATACCAAAGATTTTACTTCCTAACCATGTTCCAAGTACAAAAGTAGTTGAGAGCATAATTAGTGAAACTAAAAATCCTTCAACGCCAACTTCCATGATTTGTTGGAATGTAATTCTAAAACCATAAAGAACAATGGCAAAACGTAAAATCTTTTTACCTGAGAATGTGATTCCACTCTCCCAAGCAGTTGGTAGTTTATTATGAAGTGTATTGGCATAAAAAATACCCATTACAATACCAATAACTAGAGGGGAAAGCCCCAATTTGTGAATAGGAGCTAATCCTGCAATAAAAGTAGCTGCAGCAGCAAAGATAGCAACAAAGATAATACCACTAATGGTACCTGTGCGTTTTTCTGGTGAAAATGCCATGACAATCCTTTTTATAAAATTGTTGAAAGTATACTATCTTTCTAGTAATTATAAAAATAAATTTGATTGATGGTCTTTATCAAGAAAAAGAACTACAGGAGTGTAGTTCTTGTATTTATTTTTTGAATTTTCCTAATCTTCTTAAGTATTCTCGATTTGTTAATCCATCATAACCATTATGATGATTGCTTTCTTCTTTCTCTTCTTGCAGATTTATTTTTCTTATAGGTGTTGAAGTATCTGGGAATATCTCATCATATCCATCTTCTTTAGCAGGTGAAGGGATATTACAGTTAATTGCAATTTTTGGATAGAAATTACCTTGAATTGGAATACCTCCTGTTTCAACAGACTTATCTACTACCAATGTATTTAAGTCAACACGAAAGAATTGACCTCCATCTGTCCAAAAGTTGTAGTAGTAGTTACCACTTTCATCAATGTGTTGAGCATGTGATGTTGTAAGTGAAAAAATACCTTCATTTTTAAAATCTAATGGAATATTTTTAATAAATTTATGTTTATTAAAATCTATGGCTGTAAGAAATTTATCTTTATGGTTGGTTACTATGGCAATACCTTTTTGTTTTGAAAAGGCAATATGTCCTGCACCATAGCCCGTTTTTATAAAGCTAACAATTCTCATACTAAATGAGTTCAGAACAAATACCCCACCTGGTGCCAATTCACCATTAACCAGTGTTGCTCCTACAGGTGCATAAATATATCGTCTATCTGGTGTCATAAATAAGTTATGACCATTAATCCCTTCAATTTTAGTTTTTTTAGAAAATGGCTTAAAGATAGGTAACTGAGGAAACAGTCTATGTTTATTATGCCCATTAGCAAGAATATCCTTGTTCTGAGGAGTATTTACATAATATTTTAGTTGCTTAAAGTTGATTTTAATTAGTTTTGAACCGACTTTTCTATATTTGTATACACCTGAAATTTTTTCACTACTACTTGTACTTTCGGTCATTCCATAGAAGGTACGATTAGATAAAACTCTTTTACTTTTAGGTATCAATTGATGTAAGGAAGTATCTGTTTTTAAGGTTTGAATTAAGCGAGTTTTCCACTGTTTTTTTTGTTTTTTTATACCATAAACATGTAGTAATCTGTTTGACCTATCTAAAATAACAAAAGTTTTAGAGTCAAGCCATATAGGATGACCTGAAATTTGATCTCCACCAAAGTCAGACGTTTGGCATTTTAGATTCTCTATATCTTTATTCGCATAAAGATTAGAATAGGGAGGTAAAATATTAGGTTGATTGCAAGTAATATTAAATCCAGCTTTACCTACAAGTTTAAGAGAAATATTATCAATCAGTACAGCAGAAGGTCTGTCTCTTGAGTTTAAAAGTGTTAAATTGTATTTTGCATTGTAGGCATCAGCTGAGCGAGGTCTAAAGGGAAGACGGATTTTTTTTATGAAGTCACCTGATTTGATATCTCTAATAGTTACAAATTTAGAACCTTTTGGTACCATCATCAGATAATTAGCATTATCTACCGAACCCATAACATCAGCATGGTGATTAAGTGAACCTTCAACCTCTTTAGTTTCTAAAAGTTCCATAGTTTTATAGTTGAGTGTAATTAATCTATTATGAGGGTTATGCTCATCAGCAAAGTGTACAATATTTTTTTTGTATTTTACATTACATTCTTTATTGCTTTCATGGGCAAAACTATTTGTCATTGTACTTATACATATTAAAGTAATTAAACTTACTTTTTTGACATTTTTCATTATCAATTCCTATTTTTAATATATTCTAATTGAATAGAATATTAAATAATACTATTTAACATCTTATAATATAATAAAATATATTTATAAAATTAAGATATATCTATTTAAATGTTGTTTTGATACAATCTCTTAAACACAAGGTGTAATATGAATTTTAAATATGCAATAGTTTTAACAGGTGGAATAGCTACAGGGAAGAGTACAGTAGCCCAACTTTTTTTAGAAGATGATTTTGTTTTAATAGATGCAGATAAAATAGCTCACAATATGTTAGATAGACATCAAGATAAAATAGTAGAACTTTTTGGTGATAACTATATTAAAGAAGGAAGAGTCGATAGAAAATCTTTGGGAAGTTTAATCTTTTCTAATAAAGAAGAGAAGTTACGTTTAGAAGGACTTTTACATCCTTTGATATTTGAAGAGATAAAAAAACAAGCCACTGAAGAGGATAAACTTAAGAAGCCTTATTTGATTGATATTCCACTCTTTTTTGAGACCAAACGTTATCCTATTGAAAAAAGCATGGTTGTTTATACTCCTAGAGATAAACAGTTGGAGCGTTTAATGGAACGTGATGCTTCGAGTAAAAAAGAGGCACAACAGCGTATAGACTCCCAAATAGATATAGAAGAAAAGAAACAGTTAGGAACTTATATTATCAACAATTCACAAGATTTGAAACATCTTCAGCAGGAGTATGATAGAGTTAAAAAGGAAATATTAGATTCTTTTAAGGGGTAGCCATGCTTTTTCGTATTATTTTAACACTTTCTCTCTTCTCTCTTTCTCTTTTTGCCGATATGATTTTTATGGCAGACAAGGTAATAATCAAAAAATCTACACGTATGCTCTACCTCTCTCAACAAGGTGAGATTTATAAAAAATATCATATTAGTTTGGGTCAGATTCCTAATGGAGCTAAAGAGTTTGAAGGTGATATGAAAACTCCTGAAGGAGCTTATACTTTAGATTGGAGACAGACAAGTAAGGCTTACTATAAATCCATTCATCTCTCATACCCCAATACAAAAGATAAAGCCCATGCCAAAAAATCAGGTAAAAGTGCAGGGGGTATGATTATGATTCATGGAACACCTCTTAACTGGTCTCTCTCCCCCCTTGGTGACTGGATGCCAATGTTACTTGATTGGACAGAGGGGTGTATTGCTATGAGTAATGATGATATGGATGAGGTTTGGGAGCGTACCAAGAAGAATACGCCTATTGTGATAGTGCCTTAAATTTTGGCAGAGGTTTAAATCCCTCCACCTTGAGTTGCCATCATGAGTAGTGGCAAGACCGTTGCTGTTAAGTTGTTGTCATTAACTATTAGCTCTTGGTGTTTGTAGTAACCTTTTAAAAGATATTTTCCATTCTCTTCTTTTACGAAACCTTGGGCTACACCCATTTGGATTTGTTGTTTTAATACCTCAGCATTTGGTAAGTTTTTAATATGTGTGGAGTCTAATCCTAAATCAACATTTAGGCTAATCATATCTAGTGCTTTTTGTTGTGCTTTTAGGGCTATTTCCTGAAGTGAACCTTCAAATTTCATATCACCTGTATATCCTATTTCTATAGAAGCATTACTTTTTTTACTATCTTTTGTTTCTATATTGAGTCCATAATTTATGAGTGTTTCATCTTTAACTAGAAGAGTATTGAGTGAATTAATTATCTTTCCTATCATCTCTTCTTGTAGCGTTCCAAACTCTTCCATAACTTTTTGCATATCTTCAGGGTTAGAGTTTGATCGCATTTTGGCAAAGAGTTCAGACTGTTTCTTTTGCATCTCTTGACTGGCTTCTTGAAACTTAAGCCACCCTTTTATACCCAGTTTTTGCATATCCATTTTGAGAAAAATATTTTTTAAATCAGGAAGTTCAGGAGGAAGTTTTGTATTTTGAAAATCAATATTTCCATCAAGTTTTGTCGAGAATGTTGTGGGGCTGTCTTTCTTGCTAGTCATGTGCATATTGGTAGCAATGTTAATATTTTTTAGTTTAGGGTTAGTGTCATCTTCTATGCTAAGTTTTTCAATAGATAGGTCAATGGTTCCCATCATTAACTTTTGCTCTATAAATTCATCTATATCTACATTCATGAGTAAATTTTTAACGGTTAAACCATTGTTAGTACCCTCTTCTTTAAATTCAAGAGAGGCAATTTTAAGATCATTTTTACCCTTCAATGTATCTATATCCATCTCTCCATTCATATGTAAAGGAGTCATCGCAAAAATTTTACCCTCATTATTAAATTTAATTTCATTGGTAGAAGCAGTATAGGAGGCATTTTTTAAAAAAGAGATAATCATGTCACTTGTAATCGTAATATCATCTTTAAACAACTTTAAGAACTCTGTTTTTGCCTCATCTGTAAGTAGGGAACTTAGCAATATTTCTTGATGAGCTTTTGCTGCTCCAAAACCTATACCATTTTTAAAAAATATGGGACCATGTTCTATATGATACTCCATGACAAGTGGTAGCTTAATAGACTTTTGCATTAATGCCAATATTGAGGGGTCAGTAACCTCTAGCTCTATTTTTGCAGTAGATTCAAAAAAAGTTTTTTTGTAACTATCAATTTTATATTGAATGCCTTTATCAGCATATACCTTGTTTATGTTATTAAAGTGCTGTTCTATATTTTCTTTCATTTGACTACCAACATATGCTGTTGTTCCAGACCAAAGAGCAATGGCAGCAACGAGTGAACCGACTATTTTTTTCATAAGTATTTCCTTATAGATTATAAATTTATTTATGAAAGTGTATCTAAAAAGTGAATAAAACTACTTATGATATTAAAGATTATTAAAAGTTAACCACTTAGTAACGAGGACTAAATGGTTATGAAGGATAAAATGGTTATTTCTTTAGTGGTGTTACATACATGTTCACATAACGACCATCACGTTTGGCATTTTGTTCTAAATTACCAAGATCTTCAAGCATTGGCCATACACGGTTAAGAACATCAACTCCCCACTCAGGGTTTGCCATTTCTCTACCACGTAAGAAGACTCTTAGTTTTACATGCTTTCCAGCTTCTAAAAACTCTCTGGCATGTTTAACTTTATAGGCAATATCTCCATCGGCAATTTTACAAGAAAATTTAACTTCTTTTACATCAATGGTTTTTTGGTTTTTTCTTGCCTCTTTTTTCTTCTTTTCTAGCTCATACTTATACTTACCATAGTCCATTATTTTGGCTACAGGTGGTTTTGCGTCAGGTGACATAATTACTAAGTCTAGTCCTTTGTCATCAGCAAGTTGTAAAGCTTCATCACGAGAAATAATACCAAATTGTTCACCATCATCACCAAGAACTCGAAGTTCTCTGTCACGAATTTTATCGTTCATTACGGTGTCGTCTGGTTTCTTTCTTCCTCTGTTGTTTCTGTTGTTTTGTCTACTCAAATCTTACCTTCATTTAGTTGTTGACTTAATTCTACCATAAATTCATCAAAAGAAAGATTATATTGCTCTTTTGTTCGTCGATTTCTTATTGCAACTGTTTTATTCTCAACTTCTTCATCACCTATAATGACTACGTAAGGAACTCTTTGTTTCTCTGCTGTTCGTACTCTTTTGTTGAGTGAATCATTTTTATCAAAGATTTCACAGTCAATGTCAAGGTCGATAAGTTGATTTTTAAGCTCTTTTGCATACGCTACATGACTCTCTGAAATTGGTACAAAGATAATCTGTGTTGGAGCAATAAATAGAGGGAACTCTCCAGCATAATGTTCAGTTAAAATCCCAATAAAACGTTCAAATGACCCCAAAATTGCACGGTGAATCATAACAGGTGTATGACGCTCATTGTCTTCACCCACATACTCTACTTCAAAACGCTCAGGCAGGTTGAAGTCAACTTGTACGGTTCCACACTGCCATTTTCTTCCAATGGCATCGGTAATCTTAATGTCAATTTTTGGTCCATAGAAAGCACCACCACCCTCATCAATAGTAAATGGAAGGTTATTTTCATTAAGAGCATCTTTTAGCCCTTGTGTTGCCAATTCCCAAACATCATCGTCTCCAATGGCTTTTTCAGGTTTGGTTGCAACCTCCATGCTGTACTCAAATCCAAAGAGTTTCATGACTGAGTCAACAAACTCAACAATGTCGATGACTTCATTAGCGATTTGTTGAGGAGTACAGAAGATGTGTGCATCATCTTGAGTAAACTCTCTTACTCTTAATAGACCATGCAATGCACCCGATTGCTCATGACGGTGAACCACACCATACTCATAATATTTAAGAGGTAAATCACGATAAGATTTCCCACTCTGTTTAAAAATCTGAATATGACCAATACAGTTCATCGGTTTTACCCCATACTCCTGCTCATCAATGGTAGTAAGGTACATATTTTCACCATAACAAGCGTAGTGACCAGAGGTTCTCCACATGTCAGCTTTTAAAATCTCTGGACCACGTACAGGCTCATAACCTCTTTTTCGGTGAGCTTTGTGCAAGATGTTCTCTAGTTTGTAACGTAGGCGTGACCCCTTAGGCATCCAAAATGGTAATCCAGCACCACTCTCTTCATTAAACATAAAGAGTTCCATCTCTGCACCGATTTTTCGGTGGTCACGTTTTTTAGCCTCTTCCATCATTGTCATGTATGCTTTAAGTGACTCTTTGTCAGCAAAAGCAATCCCATAGATACGGGTTAGCATTTCTCTTTTTTCATCACCACCAAGGTAAGCACCTGCCACACGAGTTAGTTTAAAGTTGTGCAAAAATCGAAGTGCAGGAACATGAGGTCCTTGACAGAGGTCTTCAAAGTCCCCTTGTTTATAGACAGAAATAACACCATCAGGAATACGTTTTAAAACTTCTTGTTTTAAGTCGTCATTAGAAAATTTCTCTAAAGCCTCTGCTTTGGTCATCTCGTACTTTTCAATTTTGTACTTCTTTTTGATGAGTTCTTTCATCTTTTTTTCGATTTTCTTTAAATCTTCTTCACCAATCTTTTCATCTACTCTAAAGTCATAGTAGAAACCTTCATCTACATTTGGTCCTACAAAGAATTTTGCATTGGTATAAAGCTCAGTAATGGCTTGTGCCATTAAGTGTGCTGTAGAGTGTCTAACAATCTCTAGTGATTCAGCAGAGTTATCATACTCAATCGCTTTTGCATCAGGGTTTTCACCTGCACTCTGTGTATCTATAATTTGTCCTTGGTTATCAATATAACCTATTAAGTTTTCACTCAAAATTAACCTTTGTATTCGCCTATAATACGTAATAGGAGATGATTTTTTAATGAGCGTATTATAGCTTTTTTAACTTATAGAGGCTAATTTGAAAAAATCTAACACAAAATGTTAAATATTATTAAGTATAGATTAATATTAAATATTTTATAATGTTATTAATTATTAAAAAATATTAAGGAGTATGTAATGAGAGCAGGATTTACAGGAATAGCAATGGGTGTATCAACAGCAATGGCATTAAGAAATGAATATAAATTAACATCACAAGTTGTGACTATTTCTCTTGTTACTGAAATCCTTACTATCATCATCTTTGGATTGGTAGATATATCATAATATTATGATAAAATTCATCTAATTAAACTCCAAGGAAAGATAATGGAACTGTTTGGAACAGATGGCGTACGTGGTTTGGCAGGTGGAAAATTAAATGCAATGACTGTTATGCGTTTTGCATTGGCAGCAGGAATTCACTTACAAAAAAGTAGTAAATATAATAAAATTTTAGTGGGTAAAGATACTCGACGTTCAGGTTATATGATAGAAAATGCACTGGTATCAGGGTTAACAGCAGTTGGTTTTGATGTGGTTCAAATAGGTCCTATGCCCACTCCTGCTATAGCGTTTATTACCGAAAATATGCGTTGTGATGCTGGTATTATGATAACGGCATCACATAATCCTTTTTATGACAATGGTATTAAACTTTTTGGTGCAGAGGGAAATAAAATTTCAAAAGAGTGTGAAGAGGATATTGAAGAGATTTTTAGTGATATAGAGCGTATAGAAAATGCTTTTGTTACAAAAAAAGAGATAGGGCGTTCTGTCCGTATAGATGATGTGATAGGTCGATATATCGTCCATATTAAAAATTCATTTCCCCAAAAATACTCTCTATACGGCAAAAGAGTTGTGGTTGATTGTGCTAATGGGGCAGCTTATAAAGTAGCCCCAACAGTGCTTCGTGAACTTGGAGCAGATGTCATAGAGATGGCAACAACTCCTAATGGATTTAATATAAACACCAATTGTGGTGCGACTTCTCCTGAACTTTTGGCTCAAAAAGTTATTGAAACACGTGCAGATATTGGAATTGCTTTAGATGGTGATGCAGATAGAATCGTTATTGTTGATGAAATAGGACAAATTGTTGATGGTGATAAACTTATAGGGGCATTGGCAATTCATCTTAAAAATGAGAATAAATTGGCAAATGACAAAGTGGTTGCAACGGTGATGAGTAACCAAGGTCTTGAAGATTATTTAGCACAACATGGTCTTGTTTTAGAACGTTCTGATGTGGGTGATAAACATGTACTTGAAGTCATGAACCGAGTTGGTTCAAACTTTGGTGGAGAGCAGAGTGGGCATGTTATATTTTCTGATTATGCAAAAACGGGTGATGGTCTGGTCTCTGCTCTTCAAGCATTTGCTTATATGATAGAGAACAGTCAAACAGCCAGTGAAGCTTTTGATGTTTTTGACCTTTATCCCCAAGAACAAGCTAATTTAAATATTTCACATAAAATTCCCATAGATGAGATAGTTGGAGTAGAAGAGCTTTTTTCCGAGATAGAAGCTGCTGGTATGCGTTATTTGGTACGTTATTCTGGAACAGAAAACCTACTACGTATTTTACTAGAAGGTAAAGACCAACATGCACTTCATATTATGATGGACAAAACAGTTCAATTCTTTAAAAAGGCACTCGCTTAATGCGTGCATATATTATTTTTATTTTATTGGTGCTTGGTACTTTTATTATTGACCAAAGTTTAAAAGTTATGGCAATGGAAGCTGTTAATGGTGTGGAGTATGCTACTATATTAGAAGGTTCTTGTATTAACTTGGAACTATTTTACAATCGTGGTGTAGCTTTTTCTATGTTGGCATTTATAGGAGATAATTTAAAATGGGTACAGTTACTACTTATATCAGGAATAGTTTTTTATATTCTTTATGAAGGCTATGTGAAAAAGTATGCTTTCCCTTTAGGGCTTATAATTGGTGGGGCTTTAGGAAACTTATATGATAGATTTATTCATGAGGGAGTAGTCGATTATGTAGCATGGCATTGTGGTTTTGATTTTGCTGTTTTTAACTATGCAGATGTCATGATAGATTTGGGTGTTGCTATTATTTTACTACTTTCACTTTTAGAGTATAGACGAGAGAAAAAAGCGAACTCTTAAACTAAAGAAGCAACTCTTTTGTTACTTCTTTAACTTCTTAATATTTAAATTTTTCTTAGCATTAAATCTTGTTCACTGATAAAGATGTTTAATTCACTTATGGTTTTACAACCACTTTCTATAGCTTCTTTAATCATTTCTTTTGTAAAAGTTATTTTCATAAACTATCCTTTAAAATTAATATTATATTTATAATTATATCATTAAAATATAAAAATAAATATATTTATTAAATGTTTTTTAAGGTTAGTAGACTATTTCAGCTTGTCCATAAAGGTTTTCTACTTTGTTTTGTAGCTTTTTCATAACTTCTTGCTGTTTAATTATTTGTTCTATTTTCTTTTTTGCTTTTTCAAAAGTAAGTTTTCCAGCAGCTTTTTTATTTAAAAGATAAACCACATTGTATCCATGTTCAGTTTTTACTGCTGCATTAAGTAGACGTTTAACTTTGTATTTATAGGCTTTGTTAAATAGATTTTCAGGAGCGTTCCCTTTTCCAAACCAACCCATGTACCCGTTTTGTTTTCTTTCATGAGCAGCTTTCAGAAACGCTTCATCTAAATTAGTAGCACCTTGTAGTGATTTTAGAAGTTTGTCTGCTTCTGCTTTGGTAGGTACAATGATATCTGCTATCTCTATAGAATCAGGAAAGTTAAAAGCTTCTGGATTATTATCGTAGAACTCTTTTAATTGACTCTTGGTTACTTTTGCTTTTTTAAACTCTTTTTGTTGATAAAGAGCAATGGCAATAGCACCTTTTATATTTCGTAGCTGTTCTTTGTTTAAGTTTTTACCAGTGTTTTTTTTGTATGTCTTTTGAGCAAGACTCTTTTGTTGTTTAAATGCCTTTTTGAATTCTGCACTTTTAACAAGTGAACTTTTTAATAAATCCTCATGAAGAACTTCTTCTTTTATGAGTTGCTCCATTAAATTGGCACGTTGTGTATCGTTTAGTTTCTCATAGCCAGGAGGAATAACATCGGTTGTAATTTTATGACCATTTACGGTTACAAGTGTTTGTCCAAATAGTATGGTTGAAGTTAGTGTTAATGTCGCAAGGAGTGCGATGAGTTTTTTTTGCATTTCTATTTTCCTTATTATGTTAGATTTTGAGATTTTATATCTCTATAGTGAAAAAACTGTGTTTTTATTATTTAGCCAATGGTCTCGGCAACAAAAGTTTTGGTTACTTGTCCACCAAATTTATAAACATCATCTTCTAAACTGACATAGAGTTCATCTCCCGAGCGAGGAAATATTCTTACATTATTATCGACCAAATCTTCACCATTGGCACGTATGAAACAGGCAACCATACCTGTACCACAAGCCAGTGTTTCATCTTCTACACCACGTTCAAAGGTTCGTACATAAAGTGTATTTTCTTCAATTTTACAGATGTTAACATTACAGTTATATTTGTTGCGTAGACGTGCTGCTTGTTCTAGGTCAAACGCTTCTATGTTGTCACGTAACGCAACCAAGTGAGGGACACCCGTGTCTATAAACCACCATCTCTCACCCTCTTCATCTATCTCTTTACTCAAGATTACAGGCTTGGTCATGTCTGAGACCACATAGTTACCATTGACTTTGGCTCGTATAACACCAGCACCCGTTAAAAATTCTGCTTCAGCATTTTGAGAGATGCCTTTTTCCATGGCAAAGTGTGCTACAGCACGAGAGGCATTTCCACACATGGTAGCACGACTTCCATCTGAGTTATAAAACTCCCACTCAAAGTCATACTGTTCATGAGGAATAAGTACCACCAATCCATCAGCACCTATACCATTTTGACGATGACACAGTTTTTTAGCCAGTTTAGAACGGTCTTTTTTCTTTTTTTTGATTATCATAACAAAATCATTGCCATTGGCAGAGTATTTGGTTACAGTCATTGTTCACCCTTTAGGTTTTAATGTTGTAAGTATACATGAAGAGTATTAATAGATATTTAATATATGCTTAGTCTATTATCTTTAAAACGCTCTCTAAAATAAAGAGACTACTATCAAGATTTTTATGGGTGAGTTTTACAAAGTCATTATCTTGATACGATTCTAATTGGCTATGCTTTTTCTTTAAAATATAAGGAAATAGAGTATTATCTAACGCATAAGCAAATTTATGCCATTTTTTTAGGTCATTAAGTTGTGATGTATTAAAGATACCATCTTTGGTTTTACTGTTTTTATCGTCCCAAGAGTCGAGTAGTCCAAGAAGAGGTGTTTTGTGTATTTTTTCTAAAGAGCGACTAATAAGATAGAGTATGGATTGACTGTATCTACTAACATGGTCTCTCTTTTCCATCTCTTTATCCAGTATGTAAATGTGTATACTTTTTTTGTCAATAACACCTTTTTTACTATATTTAACTATAAACGCATTGCTATCTTGAATGGAGATAGTAGGAGCTAAAAGATGCAAAGAATGTAGTTTTATTTTTTGTTTATTGAGCTCTTTTAGCCATGATGTTGCTAAGAGCTCAGAACCTGCAGAGTGTGCCATGGCATGTACTTCTAACTTATTAAACTCCTTAGATAATTCTTTAATAGAGTGTGTCAGAAGATAGAGTACACCACTTCTTTCGCCAGTAAAGCCTTTGACTCTTTTTTGAATAGTGTTTCTCGATTGCTCTTTCATCTCTACCCAAATACCTCTTGTGGAGATATTTCTACAATAGTTCTCTATGGCTCTGTTTAGTGCAACTTCATCTTCTAATATCTTCTTTTCAAGTTTTTTATTTCTTCCATCTAGTGTCTCTTTGAAAAATGATTCAATAGACTCCTCTATGGCTCTTTGATAACTTTGCTCCCATGTTAAGAAGATAGGGTAGATACCACTGTTTAGAAAATAAGGTATAAGTTTTTTTATTTTAGATATATATGCTTTTTCATCCTCTAATCCACCAAGAGCATAGATTATTATTTTTCTATTTTTATTACTCATTTTTAACCAAGTTTTGAGCTTATCATAACAGATAACTTCAATAGAACGCTCTAGTGTTGATGTTTTAATAATCGTATGTTTTGCACGTCCATTTGCATTGAGTACGAGGGTGTGATTGTAAGCATTTTCTTCATTTCTTGGCTTTTCTTTTTTAGAGTTACTTTTATTTTCTGTTTGTAACTCTTCATAAACTTTTGATGCCGAAGCAAGAGATTTTGTAGTAATGGTTTGAGAGGAGTTTTCGATGTCTATAGGAACACCCATAACAGCAACCCAAACATCCAGACCATTTTTTAACCACTCTTTATAGCTTAAAATTGCAAAACCACAATTCCCCCAACCTCTACCCCATGAGTTTTGAATAATAAAACCTTGTCTTGTATAGCCTATAATGACAAAGGCATGGATTCCTTGTGGAAAAGAGTCATAAGGTATTACAGGAAGGTCTTTTTCTACACTTGCTATATCTCTATCTTTGTAATTATTGAGGCTCCACCAGCCATCATGTATGGATGCTGAAACATACAAAGCACCCACTTCACAAAGTGCTGCTTGTATGTCGGAGATGGAGTCTTTGTTGACACGGTAGTAAGCACCAAGAGGTCTCTCTACCGAGTCTATGTCCCAGCCATCTTTAGGCTCCTCTTGGTTAAACTCCCAATAACTCTTAGCACAGACACCATGTTTATGCCAACCCTTCATGGCTCCACGACAGCTAGAACCTTCATAATCTTCACCATTCCACTCATCGTAAATACGTGCAAGGTTAAAGAGCATTTTAGGGCTTACTATCTCAGAGTTATTTTGTTGTTGCCATAAAAGATAGTTAATAACTGAAGCCAATGCATAACCACTACAAGCCCCATTGTTTCCTTGGTCGAGTATAAGATTCTCTTTTCTATAACATTTTAAAATATAGTTGATATATTTGCTATCAGGGTACGTAGCACTTAAAGATTTTAGCACAGGTTGATAGACCCTATCTCGTAAATCGAGTCTATCTTGTCGTACATCTAGGAGTCTTTTTTTATAAGATGTTTTTCCCATAAACTCTACTCATAAATCTGAAATGGCTTCTGTTTGTCGAAGTCCTCATTTTCTCTACCTACATCATAAAGATTTGGGGTCTGTTTGGTAGGTAAAAAGTTTAAAGAGCTTACTTCCTCTTTTATGGTCTCAAAGAACTCATCATAGGTACCTACAAACTGTCCAGAATTCCATACTTTTAGTAGCTTTTCAGTAAATATACTGTTTCGTGCAAATGGAATAGTATAGGAGACTTCTGGGTCTTGACAAGCTGCCAAGAGTTTAACACTCGCTCTTAGCTCCTTAGGCTTTTTATTTAAAAATTTTTTTGCTATTTTTTCGTAGAAACTTTTATTATTATAATAGACCGACTTAGCAACACTATAGGGGAGAAGCTTCTTTTTAAAGATACTGTTCTCTTTTTTTTCATCTCTTAAATTATTGGCTTTAGCCACTGTACCACTATGACATGAGTCAGAAAGTACAACAATTCGTACACCAACTTTAAATCTACTCCACAACTTAAAGAGTTCATCATCTATAAATTGACCATCATAAAGACACCATGTCTCATCGAGTGTATCGTCTGTCTCATCACCGTTTGTGTCAGGTACAAAACCACCATGACCTGAGTAACTTAACAAGAGTATATCACCAGAATATAGCTCTTTACTAGCAGATTTTATGGCAGATTTTACAGCAGCTCTTGTGGCATTTTCACTCAAAAGTAAAAAGGTGGATTTAAAGTTTTGATTTAAAGCAAGTTCTTGTATGTCTCTAGCATCTTGTTCACAAGTCTCTAGTGGAGAGACTCCTGTACCATAGTGTTCTTCATCAAGATGGTTTAACCCTATATGTATGGATATTCCTTTTTTCATGCTTGACTCCTTTTTTAATATTATAATAGTGTCAGCTTAAATTTTAAAGGTATAGGATTTTATGTAGTATAGATTTTATTTAAAAGTAAAATACCTAGAAGGATACTTTCCATTAAGTAAAATTTCATTGGAGTAAAAAGTAAAAAGTGGAGGAGAGTCTTCTGTAGCTCCTACAGGGATGGGTGTTGCTTCTGTAATGTTGATTTTTTTCTCTATCTTTTTTAAGAGTTGACGGCTTTTATCATCTTTTATTTGGAACTCATCTACAAGTATATCATAGGCATTTTTTTTACTTTTATCGTAACGTTGTACCCTCTGGGTTAAAAAGAGTGAGTTGTCAAGTTCTGCATTTCCTCTTTTCATAAGGTAGGTTGCCATGTCGCTGTTCTGTTCTTGTAGTTGTAGAGCACCCATTACCACTATTGAAACGATGATAACGGACATAATAACTTCTATAAGTGTAAAAGCTTTTTTTATATGGTTCATATATTTATATTCCTCTATTTAGTAAAATGAGCTACTATCTTTTAAATCATACTTACTCTTTATCCATAACTCTTTGGCTTCATCCATATCTTTTACTTTTTTAGCTTTGCCAAAATAGCTGGGAAGAAAGTAGATGCCTTGGTCATTTACTACAACCATCTGTGTGGTACTCCCATTTGGGTAGAGATGGAATCTAAAACTTATTTTTTCATCTTTAAATCGTCCAAGTTCCTCTTGTTGAATAAAGTGGTTATTATTATCTAGTGTATGAATCTCTACATTTTTACCAAATTTTATGCCACCAGCGTAAGCGCTTATCTTTCCTTCTTGCATCACAGAGCATTCAGTACATTTTTTAACACAGAAAAGTTCAACATCACCTTGACCTTTAAAGGTTTTTTTGAATGTACTAGGAAGTGTAGAAGGGTTTAGAGCTTCTACTTTTTTTTGCTGTTTAATGGCAGAAGAGAAAACTAAAAACCCAACAAGTGAGACAATCATAACAACAACAATAAGTTCTAAAAGAGAAAATCCTGAACGGGTTGTTGTAGACATTCTATTTGTTACATCCTGAATATTTAATATCAGCGTATTCGTCAGTTCCACCTTCACGTTTGTCAGCACCATAAGAGATGATATCAAAAGCATTACCTGTTTTAATATAGACCATTTTTGAACCCCAAGAGTCTTTTGGAAGGTGTTCTAGGTAAGCAGCTGAAGAGTAATTTGAGTATTTGTCTGCGTCTGGGTTTGATTGTAGTGCTTCAAATCCCTCTTCTGTTTCTGGGTACATTCCATTGTCAAGTTTAAACATTTTGAGTGCATTTGCAGCACCTTTCATATTGACACAAACCAAGTCTACTTTTGCTTTGTCTCCTGCTCCTACAACTCTAGGAACTACGGCTGCTGCTAAAATTCCTAAGATTAAAATAACAACCAAAAGCTCAAGCAGTGAGAAAGCGTTTTTTGCTGTTGTTAAAGATATTTTATTCTGTTTTTGATTGACTTTATTAATTAAAAAAATATTTTTATTTTTAGTTAAAGTTGTTGTTTTGTGGCTTTTTAGTCCAAATTCTTTAGTCATGTTTAAAATCCTTAGTTTAAGTTGGTTATAATAGTGCTGATTTTACTTGAATTGAGCTTTATTATGGATAAAACAAAACGTGGTATCGCACTTTTTATTACATTGATGGTGATTGCTTCTATTATGTCTATAATAGCTGTATCGTTTACCTATTTGGAAAAAGTGCAAAAAGATGCTGGAGCAACATCGGCTATTTTACAAGGGAATCTGTTACAAAAAAATACAGTAAATATTTTAAAACGTTTTTTCCCACAAGGGAAGGACAACAGTGAAAAATTAAAATTAATATATACAATGCCTTTGATGTTGAGCGAAGCAAAAAGTGGGTTTGGATTAAATTTGAGTTGTAAGCCATTGATGGTGGGTGTACCCATCTCTTGGTTAGACAATTCTCTTTTTCCTAAAACTCCTAAAAAGGCAGTTTTAGCGAAAAAAATACTGACCTTAGTAATGGAACATTATGATGTTCAAGAGCCTAATGAGCTTGAAAGACTTATATTGCAAGCTGTTACAGGAAAAGTTTCACAAAATGAAGATGATGCTCCTAGAATAAAAAGTAAAAAAGGAGTTGTCTCAATAAGTCAGTTTGATAGGATTATTTCAGACTATCGTTTACGATTTGATGACCCAAAAGTACTTTTGGTTCCTTGGGAGCGTTACTTTTCATTTACAAAGGTAGATAACAAAACACAAATAGATGGTGCGTACTTAAGTCCTGAATTTATTTCAGTTGCTTTTGAGGTTCCTATAGAAATAGTACAAGAGGGTTGGATAATAGGAGAAACCACTTTACAGAGTTTTTTAACAGAAAATTCTATAATGGAGCCTATAGATAAAAATATTTATTCCAACAAAGCACTTAATGCGATGCATTGTGAAGAGACCTATGCTTATAGAGATGGGCAATATAAAATGAATTTTGATTACATTGAAGGAAGGAGTGGCAATTTTGAATTTAACGGCAAAGCAGAGTAATAGAATATTAATCCATAAAAATATGGAACCTGTAAAATTAGAAAACTCTGTTGAGATTATACTGACACCTCAGTTTTATACTTTTTTACATGAAGAGTTGGATATCAAGTTTGCGTATCAAGCAAAACAGATAGCAGAGTCAATGTTTGATGACTATTTAGATGCATCTAAGGTGTATCAATATCATGTCTACAAATGTGATAAACTATGGTGTTTTTTTGCGTACAATATAGAGGAAATAGACCAATTTTTAGAGAGTGTAGGTATAGAGAAACATCGTGTTTCAAAAATATACTTTGCACAACAGCTTGAAAGTGAATTGTCTACACCCTTGTTATTAAGTGGCAATCATGCTTTACAAAGTGTTGATGGTATCGTAACCATGGTTCCTAAACGTTTTTTAGGAGATGAAGTAGCGTACTCAACACTGGACATTGACAAGCCAAAGCTTAAAAATGGTGTTAGTATGGGGGATTCGCTTGAGTCTTTTGTTTCATTAAAAGAGACCATTATTTTAGGTTCACTTCTTGCACTTTTAGGTACAACATTTATCGTAGAAGGTCAGCGTATAAAATCATCTATAGCCAATGAAGATGCTAAGTTAACGATGCTTATTGATGATAATCCAAAATATGGAAGTAGTGCTTTAAGAGCAAGTATTTTAGATAAGTATAAACCAATTGATACCATAGAACGTGCTAAGAGAGATGCGATAAAAGATATATCTACGCTTTTATCAGCAAAAAGTCAACTTAAGTCACTGACAATTGATAAAAATATAGTCTCTGCAGATATTGTGACGCAAAATACAGCCATTAGTAAGCAGGTTAAAGAGCATGGAAAAGCTAAAAAAATGAAAATATCAGGTTCAGGTCTTAATGTGAAAGTCGAGGTTAAACTATGAATTTAATGACACTTCAACGTTATAAAAATGAAATTATTTTACTCTTAGCATTACTTTTTGTTATGGGTGCTTTCCTCTATAAACTAAATGCCAGTTCATATGTAGAAGAGAATAAGGCACGAACACAACAGCAGATAGCCGAGATAACAGCTATTAATAAATATAAAAGTCAATGGGATGGCAAAGGTATGCCAAAGAAAGTTAAAGCTTTAAAAACAGTTGTTGATGCTTCTAAAGTAAAATCTTTTAGTCCTAAATCTAAAAAATTGGTAGCTTCCTATGTAAATCTTACTGCAGATGAGTTATATAAGCTAAATAATAAACTTATGAGTATGCCTGTGCAGATAATAAGCTTAAAGATTATAGAGAGTTCAAAAAATATATATTCTATGGAGTTCACATGCAAATGGTAAAACGAATAGTAGGTGGATTTTTACTCTTTCTTGTCCTTATGTGGCTTCTTGCACCAAAGCAAGAACTCTATTATCTGTTAGAAAAGAAGTTAAAAGAGAACGATATTGTTCTCTCAAATGAGACCGTTACAGACACATGGTTTGGTTTAAATATTAAAAATGCAGATGTTTATGTTAAGGGTATTAAGATGGCAAATACAGCCAACTTACAACTCAATATTTTCTTTTTTTATAACAGTTTAAACGTAGAAAATATAAATATAGATGAGTCACTACAGGCTATGGCTCCTAAATCTATAGATGAGTTAAACGTTAAATACTCTTTGCTTAATCCCTTAAATGTGACCATAGATGGTTTGGGTAGTTTTGGTACAGCATCAGGTACAGTAGCCCTAAAGGCGAAGCAAGTTCATATTGATTTTCCTGTAGTAAAAGATATACAAACAATTAAAAAGTTTTTGAAAAAAGATAAAACAGGAGGATGGTACTATGAAACAAATTATTAATACTAAATATTTCTCGACAGCCATATTCTTTTTATCCATTATAGTTTTAGTAAAACTTATTTGGTTGGCAGTTTCGCTCTTTTTGCTGCCAAGTTCAGGTGAAGAGTATGCCCAAGAGGGAAAAGCAAAAGCTTTATACTATAGAGTAAAATTAACCAATGCAGCTGCTTCTATTGCTCCTGTAAATACTACTAGAAAAAAAGCACCAGTTGTAAGTTCCATGAGGGGTATTAAGCTTTTAGCACTCTATAATGCTTCTGATGCATTGGTCGTTACTGTAGTAAAAGGTTCTAAAACAACCGTACTTGGAAAAGGTGAAAAGATAGATGGGTTTACCCTTACCTCTGCTGGTCCAAACTTTGCAATGTTTACCAAAGGAGACAAAGAGTTTAAACTCTCTTTGATTAATATTAAAAATTCAGGTAAGTCACGTTCTAGACCTAAGGCTGTATCGTCAAATGATAAAAAACCAAATAATGCTATTGTTGAAGAGGGTGGTGTAAAGCATATCCAGAGAGACCTACTAACCTCTTATACTAAAAATGTAGACAAGATTTGGAAAGATATAGGAATTAGTGAAAATAAAATCTCTGGTAAAATAAATGGATTTAAAATTAACTTTGTCAAAAGAGGCAGTGATTTTGAAAAGCTAGGACTTCAACGAGGTGATATTCTCATGGGAATAAATGGCGAAGAGTTAAACTCTTACGGTGCGGCCATGAGCTTTTTTAAAGATATAAATAATATAGAAAATTTAACATTAACCGTTCAAAGAAATGGTGCAACAGAGGAGTTAGAATATGAAATTAAGTAAACTGGCATTAGGTTTGATTTTGGCTTTGAGTGTACAAGCTCAGGCAGAAAAGGTAGATGTAAACTTTAGAGATTTGACCATTAGTGACTTTATTAAAATGGTTGGTAAAATTACAGGAAAAAATATTTTAGTAGATGGAGATATTAAAGGTAAAATAAACTTTGTCTCCAATACCCCTATTGACAAGAGTGAACTTATTCCTTTAGCCAATGCTATTTTGGGAACTAAGAAGATGACTTTGGTAAAAAAAGGAAATTATTATCAAGTAGTTAAGTCAACCACAGCTCCAGGTCAAGGACTGGATGTCTCTTCCAGTGTTACCTCTGGTGATGGTACCATGAAAACAGTGGTTTTTCAACTTTCAAATGTGAACTCAGCTGTTATTCGTACTAAAATTAAACCACTTCTTAGCAAAAGTGCTAAAGTGGTCTCTTTTAAGAAAAACAACCTTTTAGCCATTACTGATTACCCTCGTAACTTGAAAACGGCTAAAAAACTTATAGATAAGATAGAAAATAAACAGGCAAAGCTAAGTAAAGTGGTCTACTTACAAAATGCACGTGTTAAAGATGTCTATCCCAATATTCAAAGTATGTCAAAAGCACTTTTCTCTCAAGATATCCCGAGTGAAAAAGTAGCTGTTATGCAAAACTCAAATGGGAACTCCATTATTTTAGTTGGAAAGCGTTCTAATGTTAAAAGATTAGAAAAGTACATACAACAGCTTGATTTACCTGGTGGAGGTGATAGTCAAAGAATGCATGTTATTCCTCTGATGAACTCCAATGTTGAAGAGATGGAGAAGATTTTAAGCAAAATTGTACCACAGTTAACAGGTAGAGGATCTATCTCATCTGGAGGCACACCTGCAAGGGCTATGGGTGGAGCACCTATAGGAGCTGGTGGAGCACCTTCATCTATTGGTAATGGAAAGCCAGCACCTAAAGCAGTTATTGCTTCTGATGTAGAGAGAAACTCTTTGATTGTATTGGCAAATGAAGACCAGTATCAGAATATTTTAGAGACTGTAAAACTACTTGATGTAGAGAAATCACAAGTGTTTATTCAGGCAAAAATTGTGGAAGTCAATACCAACTTGGCAGAAAATATTGGTTTGAAATATGGGTTTAATGGGGGAGCCATTACTTCAAATGGTCTTTTTTCTTTGGCTGGAAATGCTGGAGCTCCTGCTTTGGCTATTTCTCAATCTCTTCTTGGGTTTCTTAGTAATGAAACTTATCATGAAGGTACAAATGGTAATAGTGGATATACAACAACAGATAGAGCATTTCAGTTTGACTCGGGGATAAGTAAAGTGTTCTCTTTAGGTGCTCAACTTGACCTCTTAAAACAAAATGGAGCTGCACAGATTTTGTCTAAGCCTTCTGTATTGTCAACCAACAACAAAGAGGCAAGTATTTATGTGGGGCGAACACAGTCTATTTTGACACAGTCTCAGCAGAGTACGCAAGGCTCTTCAAACGTTTTAAACAATTACTCTCGTGAAGATATTGGTATTACCCTTAAAGTAAAACCTAGACTCTCTTCTAACAACAAAGTGTCACTTGAAATTGAAACCACTATTGAAGATATTGTTCCTGGTTCGGGTGCTACTGCTGACCGACCAACCACAACCAAGCGTTCTGTTAAAACCAATGCTATTGTTAATCATGCAGAGACCATTATATTGGGTGGACTTATAAAAAGTGCTGATGGAAAGAGTCAAACGAAGATACCTATTTTAGGTGACATCCCTATTATTGGAAGACTTTTTACCTCTAACGGTAACTCCTCAAGTAAGGTCAATGTGGTTATTTATATCACACCATATATTCTTAAAAAGAGTGCAGATTTAACCTCTTTACGCGCTCACTTAGATGAACTAGAGGCTGTTCAACAACAGTACAATAAGATAGTATTTGATAGATTAGAAGCAAGAGCAGGAAACCCTTCAAACGGAAGACATAGTACATTTAATGGTCAGTCAAGTTATGATAATGATTTTGAAAACCCTGTTAAAGCACTTCCTAAACCTGTAGACGTTTCAAATGGAAATGACGACTATCAAGTGTATGAGCCAACACTTCCTGTGGTTTCAGACTATACGCAGGAGAGTGATTATGTACAGAGCGAATCTATTATGGACACGATTGATAATAGTGCAAACAGTTACTAGGTAAAGAAGATGATGAATTTACCTTTACTAGAAAATAGAGACTTAGAACCTTTTTGGAGTGAAGAGATAAACAATAAACTGGCGATGAAACACCAGTTACTCTTTGCAAATATAGACAACACTCCTACAGCTGTTGTCAAAAGAGAGAGTTTGGCAATGTCTATTAACCACCTCTCTCAAATAGACGTAGATTACCCTTTAGTAGAGCTAGATGAAGGAAGTTTTGAGCGTCTTTATAATAAATTTCAAGAGATACAAACAGGTTCAGACTTTGAAAATGTTGACACCTCTACAGGTGATGATGTTATTGAAGTAGAGTCTGACTTACTTGATTTTATACGAAATTCACAAGATTTACTCTCAAATGAAGAGTCAGCACCTGTTGTAAAGCTGGTGAACTCACTCTTCTTCCAAGCCATTAAAAAAGGTGCATCTGATATTCACATAGAAACTTTAGAGAAAAAAGGTGAGGTACGTTTACGGGTAGATGGTGCTTTGAAAAAGCATCTTGATATTGACAAAAATGTTACAGGTTTGGTGATTTCTCGTATTAAAGTTATCTCCAACCTTGATATTTCTGAAAAGAGAATACCTCAAGATGGTCGTACACAAGTTACTATTTCTGGAAGAACATTAGACATTAGGGTTTCTGTTTTGCCAACCTATTATGGTGAACGTGTGGTTATGAGACTGCTTATGCAAAGTGATACCATTCCTACCTTGCAAGACCTTGGCTTTACTGATGAGTTGACAGAAGATTTAAACAAGCTTCTAACCCACCCACATGGAATGATGTTGGTTACTGGTCCTACGGGGTCAGGTAAATCAACCACTCTACATGCCTGTTTACAACACATTGCCACACCTGATAAGAATATCATTACGGTTGAAGACCCAGTGGAGTACAATGCTGACAATGTCAATCAAATACAAGTGAATGAAAAAGTAGGTTTAACTTTTGCAGCAGGTTTACGTTCGATACTAAGACAAGACCCAGATATTATTATGATTGGAGAGATAAGGGACAGCGAAACAGCAGACATTGCTTTACGTTCAGCATTGACAGGTCACCTTATGCTTTCTACCCTGCATACCAATGATGCTACCTCAGCCATTTCAAGACTGATGGACATGGGAATTGAGGACTTCTTACTTACTTCAACACTTTTAGGTGTTTTGGCACAGCGTTTGACTCGAAAATTATGTCCAAAATGTAAAGAGCCAACAACTTTAGCCCCTGTTGTTATGTCAGAATTGAAATTGCCTAATATCGAGTACTTCCAAGCAAAAGGGTGTATCTCTTGTGATTTTACTGGTTACAGTGGACGACAGGCAGTAGGGGAACTCTTTGTAATGGGCGATGAGGTGAAGCAGATGATAAAAGATGGTTTAAATGACCACCAGATACGAATAGAGATGAAAAAAGCAGGTATGAAAACCATTGCTGATAAGCTTAAAGATATGCTTATTAATGGAACAACCTCATATGAAGAGACAGTGCGTATCGGGATAATGGAAGATTAGAAAATGATAAAACAGCAACAAAAGGGCTTTACTCTTATAGAAGTTCTTATATCAATTACTTTGTTGTCTTTAGTGCTTATGGCACTCTATAAAAGTGCTGATATTTTACGTAATTCTAACTTGCACCTTTTTAAACATTTAGAGAAGTCTAGCAATACTTTAAAAGGAAGCAGAACACTCTATATGGACTTAACACATGCTGACCATAATATTACTGTGCTAACAGAAGATAAACTACATCGACTTATTATTGAAAATACAACACACTCTCTCTATGGTCAAGGAGCTGCAAAAGTGACTTGGTTGGTAGCAAAAGAGAACAACACTTTGCTTCGTATAGAAGGAGGAAACTATACAATTCCCCTTAGAGGTGAACAGCGTGTAGAAGTAGATGAGGTTGCTAAAGATATAGAGATGTTTAAAGTTTATAAAAGTAAAAAGAAAGATAAAATTTTAGTCATTATACAGATAAAGGGTCAAGAGGCTCAGACTTTTATGGTTCAAAATATTCCTTTGCCTCCTGTTGATAGCAATGGTACAAAGAAAAAATCAAATAATTCAAATAGACCGTCAAAAAACTAATATTATACTTTAAGTTTAAATTAATATTAAGTTAAGCTACAGTATAATACATTTAGAAACAATAAATAATATATTTACATGACAACTTTTAGTAAATTACCTATAAAATAATTAAATAATCGTTAGAATTTTACTAAAAGCATGGTCATCAAAGGCAACATAAAGAATGAAAAAATTTTTATTGAGTTATTGGTTAGGTATTGCCATGTTATTTGGGGTTTTTTATTGGGATTTATCTCCTTTAAGCTCCACTATAAATAGCGTACAAACAGATTTAACGGTATATCTTACATCACTAAGCTTAGCTGATGGTATGATGGACAGTCATCGTATCTTAATTAATGAACACTACTCTTTGGTTATTGAGAAAGCATGTAATGGGATAATTCCCTATCTGTTTTTCTTAGCATCCATTATTGCTTTTCCCTCTACCTTTAAGCATAAGCTCAAATGGGCAGTAATGGGATACATCTTTATAACATTTATGAATGTTTTTAGAATTTGGTTTGTCACCCAACTGGTTCTTCAAGCACGTAATAATTTCTCTTTAGCACATGACTACTTGGGAAATGCACTATTAATTTTAACTGGTCTTCTTCTTTTCACTTGGTTCGTTAAGAGCCGAAAGAAGAAGGTCTTCTAACCTCTCTCAACTCTCCACTCCTGATTTTCAGTACCTCTAACTTTTTTGTGAAAACTTTGTAGTTTTGTCCCATCTTTGGTTTTTTTATACTTAATATCTAAAACATTTAGCGACCATTTACTAACGATAAATACATAACCTTTATCTTCAGAGGTTTCTAGTTTCCACTCTTGATGGTCATTTTTACGGCTTCTTTTTTTATTTAAAATAATTTTAGCACCATCGTTACTATTGCTATCTTGTATCTCTATTACTTTGCCTGTTTTTGGATTTTCTATAAAAAAATACTCTTTATTCTTATTGGCTTTGGTAAATATCCATTCTTGATTAGGGTTGTTTTTATCTGCTTTTTCTATAATAATCTCATCATTATCATTAATGCTTATAGCAACATCAGCTAATTTGGAGAGAAGCATAAACTTTTTGGTATCAATAGGTTCTTTTTCTTCTTTTTTATCATTCTCTTTTGTGACCGTAGTCTCTTTTTCTAAACTTTGCTCTTTTTTACGCTTATAGATTACAAAAAAGGTCATAAGCATGAGTATCACTCCTCCAACAGGAGCAGAAAGGTTTTCCAATAGAGAGGCATACTTTTCTGAAAGTTCCTCTTTAACCTCTTCATAATCAGTAGAGGCAACATCTTTAGTAACAGCTCCTAGTTGTTTCATTTTTTTATAGTTGCTAACATAAAGGTTTTCATCACCTTGAAGCTCTTTTACCATTTGATTTTTTCTCTTTTCCCATCTGCTTACAGGGTCTAAGTTGTTCCAAGCTATAAACATTTTTTCTTGACTTTTAGAGATACGTAACCCATAACGGTCTCTCATATAGAAGTAGATTCTTGCAATATCTCCAAAAACACGCTCTCTGGGTTCTGCTTTTTTACTTGAAAATTCTATCTCCATATTAACCTTACCATAGGCTCGTTTTTCACCTTCTATTATGCCGTACTTAAAGTTACTTCTGTCACCGTTTATCTCCCCAATGGCAGGGACAAGATTGTGCATGTCTGCTTCCATCTGCTTAAACTTGCTATTGTTTTGTCTACAAGCCATTCGACCACCGTTTTGCCAACAGTGTAGCTGATGTCCAAAGTGCCAAGCAGGAACCACATGCTCCCACTCTATACGTTCTGAACGGTTTTTATTTTTACGATAGTGAAATCCACAGGTTTTGTGTATAGGTATAAGCTTTTTCTCTTTTATCTTATAGTCACAGTTTGAATAGAAAGCTTTTTGATGTGTGCTATAGATTTTGGTAGCAAGTAAGCGTTTAGATTTTCCAAAAGAGAATCTCTCTCCTTTAGCTGTAAAAATAACATCATCAACGGTTGCAACATCTTCATCAAAAAGGTCACCATCTTCTTGCATGAAGTACTCATCTCCATTAACAATGATTTTTTTTAATAGTTCTCCCGTTTCAGAAGTAAAAAAAGTATTGACATCAGAAGCAGAGAAGAACTTTTGAGCTTCGTAGTTTTCATCATTTTCTTGAGAGAGTAACAGTGTAGCCGTAAGTGTTAAAAGGAGTATTATTTTTTTCATCATTTTACTCTATGACCAAGCCATCTCTATTAATTTTTTTCCATGTTCCACCATCTAACATGGATGTTCCATCAGTTTTTTTCTCTTGACATCCAGTACATATTTCAGCCTCTCCATCATGAAAAGGGAAGGCAAAATCATAAATGGGTTTTAGGACAATTTCTAAGTTTTTGTTAAAAAAACCAATTTTTCCATTTACTTTTGTTCTTGCCAATCCATCAGAAAACTCATCGGCTTTTTCATCATAAGTGAGGGTAGAGATTTTTTTACCAGATTTAAGAACATAGTAGTATTGACCTTTAATCTTAACAGCTATGAGTTCTTTCCCTTTAAAATCAAGTGTTTGTAGGTAAGCTTTATCCACATAAGGTGCAGTGCTATCGGTTGCCTCATTGGGTATAGGATTGGTTGTAGAACAAGCTACAAAAGAGAAGCTAAGGAGTGAAGAGAGGAGGTATTTTAGAAAATATTTCATAAAAAGCCTTTTTTACATTATAGCAATCTTTTATAAAATATGTAGGGGTAGACCAATGTGTCTACCCATGAATTGTAAATATGTTTATATCGGTAAAACTCTAATATTTTGAGAAAGTTTCTCTTTAAGTATGTTCTCAATGGCAAAAAGTGTTCCTGTATCGGCAGAAGCACAACCATTACATGCACCTAAATATCTGATATAAATGTCAATATTTTCACCATTCTCTTTAATATCAAGAATCTCCATATCTCCACCATCCATAATAAGCATCTGACGGATATTGTCATCAATGACCTTGTCTACAACCTTTAGTTTTTGAACTACAGTCATCTGCTCAAAGTCTACTGGTCCACCTTGTGCTAGGCTGTCAGCAGTTTTAGCCATTTTTTCTTTTTCATACTCTTCGAGTAAGTCAACCAAGTAGATGTCTTTTGCTTCATGTCCACCAGGGCGAATACATGACTTACAGAATGCACCAGCTTTGGTGTAGTCTGCTATCTGTTCTACCGTGGTAAGGTCGTTGAGTCTAATAACTTCTTGCAATGTACTAAGTGATACTCTTGCACACTCACAAACGATGATTTCTTCTTCAAAACTTTCCATATCCACATTCATATATTGAGCAGCTGCTTTTTTGATAACATCGTATGCCATTACTGAACAGTGCATTTTTTGAGGTGGAACCGATGGAACATCTGGTGTATCTCTCATCGCTTTCTCAACATCAATATTGGTTATTTTTACAGCTTCTTGAACAGTTTTAAACTTACATAGTTCTGCCATAGTGTCTGAAGAGGCAATAGCAGTTCCACATCCAAAACTCTTAAATTTAGAGTCCATAATCACATCAGTATTTGGGTTAACAAGCCAATATAAACGAACGGCATCTCCACAAGATTCTGCACCAAAATCTGCGACAATAAGTTTACCACCTTTCTCTTCTGCTTCTTCGGTTGTAATTTCACCCATATTTTTTGGGTTGTTCATCAAATCTGCTACTTTATTACTGTACTCATCCCAGATGGTACCTCCAACTAAACTGTCTAATCCCATGTTTTTTCCTTTCTGTCCAATACAATTGAACGTATAATTTTTATATCTCTCTGCTTTTTTACTATATCTCTGTTTTAGTGACCAATTGTTAGTTCACTGTTATGACCCTCTGGTGCATAAGAGTATGAACTTGAAATCTCTCTAAGTCTTGCAACAGCTTTTTTAACAACTGCTAAGGTATGGTCAAGCTCTTCTTGGGTCGTATATCTACTTAAAGAGAAACGAATAGCTGTATGTGCTAAATCTTCATCTGCACCTATAGCCTCCATAACAGAGTTGGCTTCTAGGTCTTCACTCGCACATGCAGAACCTGTACTTGCAGCAATGCCTTCACGGTTTAAGTCCCACAACATTGACTCACCCTCTATACCTCTAAAAGAGATAAGAATAGTATTCGCAGTTCTTTTATTTCTAGGTGTTACTACAAAAGTATCTTCTATTTTAAGAAGTTCATCTTCAAAGTTATCTCTCATCTCTCTAATGTCTGGCATTTCAAAATCGAGTGCATCAACAGCATTTTCCATGGCTTTACCCATGCCAACAATACCAGGAACATTAAGTGTACCTGAACGGTGACCACCCATTTGTGAACCACCATGTAACAGAGGCATAAGCTCTTTTCCTTGTTTCATGTATAAAGCACCAACACCTTTAGGCCCATGAAACTTGTGTGCTGAAAATGTCAGGTAGTCTACGTTAAACTCTTGAACTGAAATTGGTATTTTCCCAACAGCTTGTACGGCATCGGTATGAAAAAGTACTTTATGTTCTGCACATATTTCACCTATCTCTTGAACAGGGAAAATAGCACCTGTTTCATTGTTTGCCCACATAACAGAAACCAATGCCGTTTTAGAAGTGATACTGTCTCTTACCGACTGTGCCTCTATAAGACCTTCACTATTAATAGGTAGGTAAGTTACTTTACATCCCATAGATTCAATAAATCTAGCCGTAGCCATAATAGAAGGGTGTTCAACCTCTGAGATAATAATATGGTTTTTTCTACCTGTTAGTATATATTCAAAGTAGATAGACTTTAAAACCCAGTTATTACTCTCGGTTGCACAAGAGGTGATAACAACAGAATCCTTTCTATTGGCTTGAATTCCTGCATAGATTTTCTCCATAGCAGTTTTAATATGAGGATGTGTCTCTCCTGCAAATGCATGAAGTGAGTTGGGGTTACCATACTTCTCTGTAAAAAATGGGTCCATGGCTACTTTAACTTGAGGGTCAACCATTGTTGTAGCATTATTATCCAAATATACTTTCATTTAATTCCTTTGAGTCAAGCTCATGATTTTTAAATCGGACAAACTTAGTCCTAATTAACTTTTCCCATAGTACATGATGAAACCTTAAAGTGTCATAAAGAGAGAAAAATTTCGCGATTATACTCCCTTGCTGGTTAAAAATGAGTTAGTAGACTCTTTGGAATAGAAAAGAGCTATTAAATATTAACAATTAGTTTATTTTAATATTAAAAAATAATTAAAATAAATAAATAATGCTTTAGTATAAAACAATATCAAAAAAAATATTTCAAATGTGTTGCAAATGTTTAATTATTTATTAAAAACATAGTAAAAATAAGTATAATTAAAAATAAATAAAATTTTAAGGAATAGAAATGGTTGATTCAATTGATTCAATAAGCTATGTAAATCAATATAATAGTGGATACAGTACTATTCCTAATAAATTAAAAAAACCTACTGCTGAAGAGTATGCTATATTGGCAGGTATCTATAAAAATATAAAATTAAATAAAAAAGTAATTTATTTTTATAATAAATCATTGAAGTTAAGAGAAGAATCTTTCGGTTTCATGCATAAAAAGACAGCCAATAGTTATAGTGATTTGGCGAATGCTTATTATGTAGATGGAAATTTTGAAAAATCGATGAGCTTACATAAAGAAGCTTTAACTATTAGAAAAGAACTTTTGGGTGATAAACATAGAGATACAGCATCATCATACAGTGCATTGGCACATATTTATTTTTATAATAATAGTTTTTCACGAGCATTAGAGTTTTATCAGAAAGCACTTGATATAAGAGTTGAAGTTTTAGGTGATACATATCCCAACACAGCAGCATCATATCATGATTTAGGTTATTTTTATGCAAAATCAGAAGAGTATGGATTGGCATCTCCACTGTTTGAAAAAGCATTAGAGATTCGTAAAGATTTATTTAAAATGTCTCATCCTGAGACAGCAAACAGTTACCATAATTTGGCTATCTGTTATTACTATCTTGAAGAGTATAATAAAGCACTTATTCATATAGAAAAAGCCATTAAAATTCGTGAATTAATTTTTGATAAAAATGATAAAGTGTTATTGAGTGCTAAAGAAAATTTAAAAGATATTTTAAAAAAAGTTCCTAAATATAAAAGGGTAAATTATAGATTCTCTTTGTTTGATTATTTTAAAAATATATTGACGCTTAAGAGCATAGGAGAATAACATGATATTGGTAGAAAGTTTCTCTAATCAATTAAGCACTTTTATTAAAAATATGGATAGTAATATGTTGAAACAGTTTATGATAGGATTTTATCAACTTAAAAACAAAGAGATAAACTATGATTACAGTTTAGATGTAGACCTCATAGATAGACAGAGACTAACACTGAAAGTAGTAGATTATTTTAAAAATGTTATATCTATAGAAGATGAGGTACAGAAAAGTACTGCTACAGAAGAAATGGCACTGTTTTTAACTTATATAGCACATATGTATGCATCGTTAATGGAACTAGAAAAAAGCTTACCTTTCTACTTAGAATCTGTTAAAATACGAGAGGAGTATTTAGGCGTGAAGCATCTCTCTACAGCTGAAAACTATCAAAGTATTGGAGCAATTTATGAACAAGGTGGAGAGTTTTCTTTTGCTTTACGCTATTATAAAAAAGCTTTGGAGTTGAGAAAAGAACTCGCTTATGTAGAAAATGACCTTTTAGTTGCAGAGAGTTATAGTAGGTTGGCTTTGGTTTATTATCATTTAAATCAGTACACTATGGCTTTAGATTATATGGAACAAACGATTAATATTAGAGAAAAAGTTCTCTCTTCTAAACATACACTTTTACAAAATAGTTATTATAATTACAATCTTATTGAAAAAGAAGCTCAACCTAAAAAAAATTATACAAAAGTTATATTTGAATCTATAAACAAAGGAATAGGAGCTTTACTCAATCGGTTAATCGGTTAAAAATAGCCACCTAATCTTTATTTAAGTCAAAAAAAAATATAATCCCACTCTCCTTTATGCTAGTGATCGCGTAACTCAGTGGTAGAGTACTTCCTTGACATGGAAGAAGTCGTTGGTTCAAGTCCAATCGTGATCACCATTTTTCATTGTACTTTTTCCTTTATTCGTCGTTGTTGCATTTCGTCATGTACAGAAGTACACTTCCTCATGCACGCCTAGACTAAAGAAAAAATTACAACGAAAAAACTTTCCTGAAAATTCTTTTTAAATTAATTCTTTTTTGTATCTTTATTTCTAAGTATTGAATTTTGTCTAATCTTATTTTACTTTTCTTTGTTTTTTTATGAAATATCAAATTAACAATTTATTTTTTTACACTTCTATGTTAGAATAGAAACAATGAAAAAATATATTTATATACTACTTCTTATAACTACTGTTATGTATGGGAAAACCTTTGACAATATAAAATTTACAGGAGATATTGACCTTATTGCTGGAGAGTTTGATAGGGATACTCTGCTTAAAATTTGTCATATAGAGTACCCAGCTATTTATAAAATTTGGAAGTCTGACCCAACTTTTGAGAGTAAACAGATAAAAGGCTTTGAAGACAGTCTTATAGATTATAGTAAAAGCATGGGGTACTATAAAGTAGAGGTCTCCTCTAATACTGATGACGATACGATTTATTTAAATATTAAAAAAAATGAAGCGATTAAAATAGCTTCAATTGTTATGGATGATGAGTTTAAACGTTTTGCTCTATTTAAACAAGGAAAACGTTTTAGAACTACAGATTTTACTAAAACCAAAAAGAAGATATCTCGTCATCTTGAAGAGACAGGCTACCCTACATATAAGTTAAATGCTAAAGCTTTTGTAGATGTTGACTTATATAAGGTTGATATTAAGATGGAAATTAATAAAGGTGAAAAAAAGTATTTTTCTACCACAGAGATTAATAACTCTGCCAAGGTTGATAATAAGCTAATATTTGAAGAGATAACGTATGAAGAGGGTGAGCTTTATAATGTTCTCAAACTTGAAGAGAGCTATGACAATATCTATAGACTCGGTGTTTTTGATAAGATAAAGATGGAAGCAGATTTTAACACAAGTGATGGAAAAACACCTATGACCATTACTTTAGAAGAGGGAAAGACCAAAGAGTTTGCTTCCCATATAGGTTATGATACCGAAGAGGGTGCTAGAGGAGGCTTGGAGTATATTGACCATAACTTTTTTGGAAATATGCGTGAGCTTAGAGCAGGTCTAAAAATTTCAGAACGTGGATATGATGCCCATACCTCTTTTTATGACCCTAGAATTATAGATAATGATTTAACAGGAAAAATTAGTTTTAGAAATGAGCTTGGTTATAGTAGATGGGATTATGACTCTTATATAGAAAAACTTTTTACAGAGCGTGTGACTTTTGGAAAATTTTATAATCAAGAAATTTTAGGTGAAAGGCGTCGGTTTGACCATTTTTTAGGGTTTCAGATGGAACACTCAGAGATAGAGTCTGGCATACCAGCTTTTTTAAGTGGGAACTACCTAATAAACTCCCTTTTTTACCGTTTTGTACTTGATGCACGTGATGATATAATGGATGCTAAAAATGGTTATTACACTTCTCTTTATGTAGAAAAATCTATGAAGCAACTCGGTTCAGATATTGACTACTTAAAGGTTTTGGGTGAGGCTCGGTACATTAAAGAGTTTGACCCTATGGTTTGGGCATTTAAAGTAAAGGTGGGAACCATTTCAGAAGAGACACCTCCTTTTAAACACTTCTTTTTGGGTGGAGCCATGAGTAACCGAGGGTATGAGTATCGAGACTTGGGTGCACATAGTGGTGGGTATCCTTTGGGTGGCTTAAGCATGATAGATGCCTCTTTAGAAGGGCGTTACTATATGACTGAAAACTTTGCTGTAGTTGGCTTTGTAGACAGCTCAAAACTCTCACTTGATATCAATGAGTTTTCTGAAGAGTGGTACAACTCTTATGGAACAGGTCTTCGTTATTTGTCGGTGATTGGACCTCTGCGACTTGACGTTGGCTTTCCTACCGATGGTGGCTTTGCCTTGCATTTAGGAATAGGACAGGTATTTTGAAAAAGCTACTCTTAATCTCTCATAGCATTATAAAATGGTTGATTTTACTGTTTATATTTTTGGCTATTTTTCTCTATTTTGTTTTGGAGTCTCCCTCAACTGTTTTGGGTCTGTTAAAGTCACCACTAAAAGAGCAGGGGATTACGTATGGCAAGATGGAGGGTGGACTTCTTTCGGGCTTTACTTTAACAGATGTACATTATAACAATCAAGTTCATGCTAAAGAGGTAAGCCTAAAAGTAGACCTTGAGCAGTTAGAAAATAGAGTTTTATATATTGATAATTTGGTTTTAAAAAATGCAGAGATTGATAAAGATTTTTTAGCTTCACTGATAGATAGTAATGCTACAGAAGAGAATAAAACAGAAGGTAATATCACGCTTCCTTTTGATAGGGTAATAGTGAACAATGCAGATATATCATTGAAAAATATAGCCTATCAAGAGTATGATGTACATGACTTTAAACTTCATGTGAATAATCTTGAAACAGATATGAAAACAGAACATGAGGGTGATGTGACTCTATGGCTTGATGGTAATATGGCAAAAGCAGACCTGAATGCTACTTTTAAAAATGAACACTACCATTTAGCAGGAGTTATAGAGGGTGAAAAGGGCTTTATAGAACCTTTTGTAGCAGAGCAGAATTTGAGCTTTTTAAGTAACCCAAAATTGACTTTAAAAGCAGATGGAGATTTAGAAAAAATTGATTATGATGTGACTCTACATCGTTTGGATTTTAAGCAAAATGAGTATGAAGTACATAGTAAAACATTGCACACTTTTGGAAACTATAGCATAGAGAAAAAAGATGTGCTTAATAGCACTAAAGCAGCGATAGTTACCAATATGGGTGATTTGAAGTTGGATTCTCATGCTACGCTAAATTTGGATGATTTGAACAATACTTTACTCTTTGATTTGGACTCTACGTTTAAACCTAAAAACTCTTCTATCGTTACTAATTTACGAGAGCAAAACATTACGATACAAGCCTTTCCAACAGTAAAGATTTTTGCTAAAGGTAATATGAAAAATGTGAAGTATAAGACAACCATTAAAGGCTTAAAGGCAAAGCAAAATGGTATGGCTTTAAATCTAAAGGATTTAGACCTTAAAGGAACAGCCAAACCTTTAGATGGAGATGTTAAAGCAACACTGTTAACCCATTTTGATTCATCGTTAGTAGGTGGGATGGTTGATGTAAAAACCTCTTTAAACTATAAAGATTTAAACAATACTTTGACCTTTACTCTAAACTCTGATTTAAACAGTCATGGAAATGGGTTGAGTAGGATGTTAAAAGACTCAAATGTAACTATCTCTAGTGATAGTCACGTAAATCTAAAAGCAAAAGGTAATATGAAAAATGTCACGTTCTCAACCTCTTTTAAAAATCTTAAAGGGAAGCAAAACAGCATAGCTTTTGATGTGAAAAATGTAGATATAAAAGGAACAGCCAAGCCTTTAAAAGGTGATGTAGATGCCACGTTTATGACGCTATTTGGCTCTACTGTTGCAGATGGTAAGATAAATGGTGGAGTGAGCTTAAATAGCAATGATATAAACAACACTTTGCTACTAAAAAATGTTGTAGCGAAGGTAGATGCTCATGACAAATACATAAACACTTTTTTAAAAGAGCAGGAGTTTAAACTAAAAGGTGATACCCCCTTAGTATTAAAAGCCAAAGGTGGACTTAAAGATTTACAGCTGGATTTAACTGCTAATACCAAAGTGCTTAAAGATAAAAAAATATCCAATGTAAGCATAAAAGGTTCACCTATAGAGTTAAATCTACTCTCGCATCAGGCATCAGGTTCTGTAGATATTAAATCATCAGGTGGCTCTTTGGGTCTAAATTTAAAAAGTAGTTTCTCTGGTGATTATACTAATCCAAAATCTATGAAACTAAAAAACAAGCTTGAGGTTGATAATCTTGATGCTTTTGGAGTCAATTTAAAATCACTAAAACCCGTTAAGATAGATATGAAAAATGAGCAAGGAAAACTACTTGTAACTATAGACTCTCCTAAACTTCAACTCAAAGCTGAAAGTTCGGACAATGACCATTTTACTTTTAAACTTAAGAGTGAAGGGATTTATCCTGCAAAAATAGTAGAACTTCCTCGTGAGTTGAAAGATACTTTTGTTAAAGCAGACATCGAAGGTGAGGTAACTCTTTCTAAGAACTACTTTAGGGTTAAAGGGCTAATTGAGGCGAATAAAGGCTTTAAAGCTCATATTGATGCTAAAAATGATGCTTCTGGTCTAAATGTAAAAATTACAACAGCTCATCTTAAACTACTTGCTAAAGGAGATATAGCAAAGAAGCAGATAGAAGCAACTTTAGATATCGACTCTGTTACCAAGCTAGAAAAAGAGTTTTCAGCACTCTATCCATTTACTGTAACCCCTGTTAATGGACCATTACATGCCAAAGTTAAGATGAGAGGTGAAGAGATTTTTGCAAAACTAAACTCTCCTAAGCTAAAGATGGAAGGGTTTAACATTGAGAGTTTAGATGTAGATGTTCATTATGCTAAAGAGTTACTCACACTTAATACCTTAAGTTTTAAAACCACAGGCTTTAAAGATAAAAAGTTAAACAGAGATTTCTACTTGAACCAAAAAGGAAAGATTTATTTGGGAGAGAAGAGAGATGTGCTTATAGACATGCATCCAAATATATTGGTCAAGGGAAAAGGTACTGTAGAAAATATGAGTGTTGATGCTTCTATAGAGAAACTACCTTTGGGTCACCCAAATTATGGAAGTATGATTCTTAGTACCCATATAAACTATAGTCAAATAGGGAAAAAGAGAAAAATTGTAGGTGGAGTTTCTCTTGATAAGCTAAAAGTTTTTTATGAAGCCAAGTTTTTAGATGCTGCACATGACCCCGATGTTATAGTTATTACTAAAAAAGATAAAAAGAAGAAAAAAGAGAGTGATAATTTTTTAGAAGATACCTATATAGACCTTTCTATTTATGCTCCTGATGCTCAGTATAAAACCAGAGATATTGAGTTGGAGTTTACGGTTGATGTGAAAGCTAAAAAGGCTTTTGGTAAAAATTTGGGAATGCTGGGAAAAATACGTGATATAAATGGTCGTGTAGAACAAGCTCCAAAACTTTTTACTGTTGTAGATTCTAATATTGTTTTTAGAGGACTAAAAGATATAAATCCTCTACTGGATATCAAAGTAGAACATGAGTTGCCTGATGTACTGATTACTATTAATATTCATGGTGATGCCAATCGTCCTAAGCTGGACTTTAGCTCTGACCCTGCAATGGCAAAAAAAGATATTTTATCTTATCTACTTTTAGGTGTCTCTACAGCGAGTCTTTCAGAAGGGGGAGGCTCTTTGGGACGAGAGGCTCAACTTTTTATTATGAATCAAGCTGCAAGAGATTTTGCCTATGAGGTTGAACTTGATAGAGTCTTTATAAAAGATGATGGAACAGGTGAAGGCTATGCTGTTCAAGTAGGTAAAAAAATAGATGATGATACGATGTTTGTTATAGAAAATTCTAAAGAGGGTAACTCATTTATATTGGAGTATGAGGTTAATAAAAATATAAAAGTAGAAGTTGGACAACACCAAAAAACGGTGCCATCACAGAGTATAGATGTTTTCTTTAGGAAGAGGTTTAGGTAGAAAGAGCTTTTAGCTCCTCCTTTTTAATAGACAAATAGAAGTAGATAAACCCATATTCCAGTAAATGAGGTTAAAGCAATAGCAATAAAAGTACGTATACCAGCTTTTTTATGAATGGCTGAGTTACGACCAGGTAGCTTTTGTTTCTTATACTCTCCTCTTGCCGATATTAATATTTTTATCCAAAGACCTAAAGTAACTACAGATATAAAAATATGAACAATTAGCACCCATAGAGCATAATTGTGAGAAACACTACTTCCATCCATAAATGCATCAAATCCACCACCAACTCGAACCCCATATTCAAAGTAACCGACAACAATAACGGAAACAGTAAAAATGAGGGTTTGTACAAAGGCATGTGATTTATAAGATTTTTTTTGAGCCAAAAGAATGGCTCCAAAGACTAATAGAGGAAGGAGTGCGACAATAAGAGTAACAAAGTCCATAAAAAATGGAGCTCTTGTTCCTAAAAATCCTGTTTGAAACATATAATCCATGAGAAATCCTAATATATTAAAAATGAGTTTTTAATATATCAAGATAACCTTAACAAGGAGTAAATTTATAATGGTATACGTATCTTCTGACCTACAAAAATTTGATTTGGATTTTTGATAATTTCAGGATTGGCTTTAAAAATTTTATCGTAAGCAAATTTATCACCATAAGCTTTTAAAGCCAATTGAGAGAGAGTGTCACCTTTTTTGACGATAATAATTCTCATCTCTTTTTTACGTGTAGCTACTTCAGGTTTAAGTGACTTTTCATACTTAGAGAGTTTTTCTTTTTTATTTGACTTACTTAATTTATCGTTAAGGTTAGTAAGTTGAATGTTAGCGTTTTCATTTTTAGAAGAGAGTACAACTTTATTATAGTGATTACTCTCTTTTAACGTTTGAGCTGGATGCTCTTCTGTCTCTGCCTCAAGGAGCTGTTTCTCTAAAGATGATTTGTTTTTCTCTTTTTTCTTAGCAAGAATGAGGTTCACAATCTTTTCAATGTCATTTGAATTCATATTTACTGTTTCAGGTAAAGAGATAACTTGTTTTTTTATCTCATTATGCTCTTTGCTTTTTAATGGTGAGTCTTCATTTAAACCATCAGTGGCATTTCCTTTGAGATTAGAAATTATTTTTGATTCAGACTCTTGTAATTGAATACTTTTTGGAAGACTCTCTTTGGTTATTATAATTTTAGGTACAGTATCTACAGTTGAATTATTTGCTAAAAGCTCATTTCCATTATCATTCATTCTGTTTTCTACATCAGTTGTAGAGGAAGATAAAGTCTCTTTTGAAAAGTTTTTTATACTATAAAAAATTCCCAAAACGATAGCTAAGAGTAAAATACCCATACCTATTTTTTTTAAAGTTAAAAATGAAGAACCTCTATTGTTACTTTTGGTCTCTAGGGAAGAGAGTTCTTGTTTGTATGAACTGTAGTATTCATTACTATTCTGATTGGAATTATAATACATTTTTACTCCTTGTCTTCGTAAAATATTTAATAATGTTTTAAATTATTATATTTTAACATTTTAAAACTTAATCTATATTTTAAATTTAAATCTATTTTAAAAAATATGAAAAAGAGTTAAAGTTATTACTGTATAATCAGCAAAATCAAGCAATATTTAATTGAAGTAAGGCAGAATAGCACATGAATAGAAAGAAAATATACAACCCCGAATCAAAAGAGAAAACAAGTGATAGAAAGATATTTGGTGGAGACCCTACAGGTATTTTTGAACTTAATGATATTAAATACAATTGGGCGTATAATTTATGGGAAGTGATGTTAAACAATACATGGTTTCCTAAAGAGGTAGATATGACCCAAGATGTAGGAGACTATAAACGTTTAACTGATTCAGAGAAAACAGCTTATGACAAAGTTTTATCACAGCTTATTTTCATGGATTCATTACAAACCAATAACCTTATAGATAATGTTAATCCCTTTATTACCTCTCCTGAAATTAACTTAGTGTTGGTTAGACAAGCATTTGAAGAGGCACTTCATTCACAGAGTTATGCTGTGATGGTGGATAGTATATCTACAAACTCAGATGAAATCTACCAACTTTGGCGACAAGATATGATGCTTAAAACAAAAAATGATGCCATTGCAAAAATTTATGAAGAGCTAAGTGTAAATGCAACCGATGAAAACATAGTAAAAGCAATGTTTGCTAACCAAATATTAGAGGGCATCTACTTCTATTCAGGTTTTACTTACCTCTATACCCTTGCACGTTCAGGAAAAATGCTAGGTTCAGCACAGATGATTCGTTTTATTCAACGTGATGAAGTAACACACTTGATTCTTTTTCAAAATATGATTCGTGCTGTAAAACGTGAACGTCCAGATATCTTTACAAAAGAGTTTAACGATGAGATTTACAACATGTTTAGAGAGGCAGTAAAGCTTGAGAGTGATTGGGGTAAATACATTACTCAAGGTCAAATTTTAGGTTTGACAAACGATATTATAGAGCAGTACATCCAGTACTTAGCAGATGAAAGACTACATGCTGTAGGTATGAATAAACTATATAATGTTGAACATCCTATTAAATGGGTTGATGATTTTGGAAAGTTTAATGACCAAAAAACAAACTTTTTTGAAGGTAACGTAGCAAACTACTCGAAAGGTAGTTTAGACTTTGATGACTTTTAATAGATGTCTTACTTAAGTAAAAAAGAGTATAAAATTGCTCTTTTACAACTGGAGTCAAGTAGCTCTTACGAGAAAAATTTAGAGAGACTTTTAGAGTATATAAAAGCTCATCAAAACAAAGAGCTTATAATGGCTCCAGAGGTTTACTTGACAGCTTACGACTATGACAACTTTGATGAAGCCATAGCTTTTTATGAGAGAGCGATGGAAGAGATACTTCCCCTGATAAGTACTCAAATCTTGGTGTTTACTATTATAAGAAAAGAGGGTGACAAGATTGTCAACCGAGCTGTTGTTATACATGACCACAAGGTTGTCTATTCTCAAAATAAATATAAACTCTTTAAGATAGGTAATGAGCATAAATATTTCCATGCAGGAGAGAAAAAAGATATTGTCTCTTTTGAAATAAATGGTATATCTTATGCACTTATTATCTGTTTTGAGTTACGTTTTAAAGCGTTATGGAAACAGATAGAGGGTGTAGATATTGTGCTTATACCTGCCATGTGGGGAAAAGCTAGAAAAAAACATTTAGAGGCACTCTCTCAAGCATTAGCAACCATGAACCAATCATTCGTCTGTCTATGCAACTCTGCCAACGACGACATGGCAAAGAGTTCAGCTATTATCTCTCCATGGTGTGATGTGGTTATGGATGACAAGGCAGAAGTTATAGAAGCTACCATAGATTTAAAAGAGGTAAAAAAAGTTCGACGTTTGATTCCTATGGTTTAATCTTTTCAATCCACATCAATAAGCCAACCTGTAAAGCAACTATAATCCAATAGACCAACTGAAATGACCCCTTAATGGTTTTATGATGAAAAAACTTTTGAGCAGATAACCCAGCTGGAGAACCACCCAATATGGCTAAAGCATGTAAGTTCCACTCTGGAACACGAAGTGTTTCTCCTGCTGATATAAGTTTGTCATAGCCATAGAGTAAAAAAGTACTAATATTAATGGCGATGAGGTAGCTAAGCAGTGGGTTAAGGTGTTGGTAGAAGTAGAAGAAAGCAAAAAGACCACTGGTTATCACCAACGATACCAACCCAAAGATAAAATAGGGAGAATGCTGTTTAGCACCTGCTACTACGTTGGTTGCAGAGAGTCCTTTCTTTGTCTTTTTAACACCAAACTCAACCTCTTGCCCTTGTTCAAGTGTCTGAGCATTGGTTAGAGCAGATTTATGCACAAAGATATTCTCTTCATGCTCCTCTATTTTTATAAATCCATAACCTTTTTCATCGTTAAAGTGAATGACATAGCCTTGCATTGGCTTCCTTAGTTTTTTATAACGTAAATCAACATTATTATAGTCAGTAGTACTTAAGAATATACTTTATTTTCTCAAATAAAAATATAATAGATTTTTGATTTATTATTCATCTTATAATATATAAAATTTATGGCATAATCATTATATATACTTCTTCCATAATGGACAATAATGATACAAAAACATTTCACAGAACAAATAGCAATATTTTTTAGTGTAGCAAAATGGGTATTTCTCTCTTCACTGATTGGTGTTATCATTGGTGCTACGGTGACATCTTTCCTCGATATTTTAGAATATGCAGAAACATCGCGTTCTCTTTTACCTTTTCCTTATTATTATACCCTTCCTTTTGCCTTAGTGCTTACGGTTTGGATTGTTAGAACATTTGCTCCCTCAGCAGAGGGGCATGGTACAGAGAAGGTTATATCAGCAGTACATAGAGATAATGCCAAAATTGATATTTCGGTAATTCCTGTAAAACTTTTGGCTACGGTAGTAAGTATTTTTGCAGGTGCTTCTGTGGGAAAAGAGGGACCAGGTGCACAGATAGGTGCAGGGGTGGCTTCTGCACTTTCTAGTCTATTTAAATTTAACAAACAAGACCGAAAAAAACTGGTAATTTGTGGTATAAGTGCAGGGTTTGCAACCGTTTTTGGTACACCTATTGCAGGAGCAATTTTTGGAGTAGAGGTACTTATTATTGGGGTTATTTTATATGATGTTCTTTTGCCCTCTTTTATTGCTGGTTTTGCTGCTTTTACAACGGCACAGCTTTTAGGAATTAAATACACCTATTACAATCTTCATTTCTATCAAAATATTACACTTGACTTGTCACTGATTGGGAAGGTAGTCTTGGCTGCACTCTTTTTTGGTATGGTATCGGACATGGTGATTACTTCTGTCTCTTTCACTGCAAAAATAATTAAGAACATTAAATTAAATATTTATATCAAAGCCTTTTTGGGAGGTTTGATTGTTGTAGTACTCGCACTCATATTTGGAGAGCAATATATAGGACTTGGTTTAGATACAATTGAAAATGTACTTACCCCCAATACAACTCTAGTAGGAGATGTTCATTGGTATACCTTTATACTTAAAACACTTTTTACCTCTATCTCTTTAGGGGCAGGAGGTAGTGGTGGAATTCTTACCCCAATTTTTTACATTGGAGCGACCAGTGGACATGCTTTTGCTACACTGGTTTCACCTGAACATTTGATACTTTTTTCAGCACTGGGCTTTGTCAGTGTACTCTCTGCAACAACCAATACTCCTATTGCTTCAACCATTATGGCAGTGGAACTCTTTGGTATAGATATTGCACATTATGCAGCATTGGGTGCTGTTATTAGCTTTTTAATTTCAGGACACAGAAGTATCTTCCCTTCCCAAATTTTAGCCATGAAAAAGTCAGAAATGCTTTCAGTGAAGATAGGAGAAGAGGTAGAAAATATTACTGCTAATCTTGAAGAGAAAGAGAAAAATAAAATAAACCAAATTAAAAATAGATTTTATACCAAACGAGAGATGCTTAAAAAGCGTAAATGGAATAGAAAAGAGTAATTTTTTGTTTTATCTTATTTATTACTTGTCACCTTTGATTAATTTAATCTATCTATATAAGATGAAACACTCTGCAAAAGTGTTTATCTTCGTAAAGTAGCAATCAATCGTTTTTCATTCACCAAAAGAGCCAAAGCATCTTCTATGCAAGTTGTAGATATGTCACTCTGCAACAGAGTAGCTGTAGCACAACCCTCATCTCCCATAACAGCAATACCCAATAGGGCATTTTTAAGCATCTCTTGGTCATTGTTTCCATTACCGATAGCAATGCAAGTATCTTTTTTAAGACTTTTAACATAGGCTGCTTTTTCTGCTGTGTGGTCGTCTGTTTGCAGTACATTGACAACAACAGAAAAGCCTTCCATCTGTGACTTTACACTACCAAAGGTATCGGCTGTAATAACGTGTACGGTGTAGGCTTCGCATAGTTGAGGAAGTAGGGCTTTGACCTCCTCTTTCAGTTCTCCATCTTTGGCAATAGTGCCGTTGTAATCTAAAACAACATGTTTGAGTTCAAGAGTATTGTAGTTGGGAATTTTAATTTTTATCATAATTTCTATACCTTTTTTATTATTTTAACATTAATAAACTACTTTTTAGGGAAAGATTAAATACTAAGGCATAAAGTATTATTTTGACAAATACCCTCTCAACTCCCCCTCAATCTTTTCTGTAGTTTTATATTTTACCTAATTTATTGTTGTATTGAATTATAGTGTAATTTTTGGACGTGTTTTGTCCATGTAAAAGATATTATTAATACGAAAATCCAAACAGCAAAAGGGAAATTTTCTCCTAAAAGTCAACTTAGCCTATGTCATCATCTACAATAAACTTGACATTTTCCCTATAATGTCCTATACTATGTACAATATATGGAACATAAAGGAGTTTTTATGCAAGTAGTTAATTTTACAGAAGCAAGAAATAATCTAAAGTCACTATTTGACTCAGTTTATGCAGATAGTGAAGAAGTCATTGTCAATCGTAAAAATGGAGAAAATGTTGTAATAATCTCACTTGACAGTTACAACGCTATGAAAGAGACCAATTATCTACTTTCATCACCTAAAAATAGAGAACGCCTATTAAACTCATTGGCAAGTGCAAGAGCAGGAAAACTCACACAACGAGAGTTAGTTGACTAATGAATCTTCTTTTTACAGATGAAGCATGGGATGACTACTGCTATTGGCAACAATACGACAAAAAATTACTCAAAAAAATCAATAGTTTGTTAAAAGAGATAAAAAGAACTCCGTATGAAGGAATAGGAAAACCTGAACCTTTAAAACATGAACTTCAAGGTGCTTGGTCACGACGTATAAATCAAGAGCATCGTTTGGTTTATGAAGTCTTTGATGAGCAGATAAATGTTATGGCGTGTCGCTTTCATTATGGGAGTTAATTCATGATTTATGAACTTATTAATAATACAGGTATTTAACCCAAACTGCTAGTTAATAAAGAAATAAAGAGAAAGAGTAGTAGAGTTTCATAAAAGCTGTGAGAGGCAGATTATGGAACAAAGAATGATAACAATATACTGCTTAATAGAAGAGTTTCTAAAAGGAGTAAAAGGTAAAAAAGAGCATAAGTTAGCAGAGATAAGTGACAGTTTCCACTATTTTAACATTAATAAACTACTTTTTAGGGAAAGAGGATTAGTATAGCCTCAAATTTTAATGATAAAAAAAGGAATATATATATGGAAAATATAAAATTAACACAATACAGCCACGGGGCAGGGTGTGGTTGTAAAATATCACCTAAACAACTCGACAACATGCTTAAATCGGCAAGAGAGACCATTAGCTACCCCAACTTACTTGTGGGTAACTCTACTAAAGATGATGCAGCAGCTTTTGATTTGGGTAACGGTACTTCGGTACTCTCGACAACAGACTTTTTTATGCCCATTGTTGATGACCCTTTTACTTTTGGACGTATTGCTGCGACCAATGCCATTAGCGATATATATGCCATGGGTGGTAAGCCTTTAATGGCGATAGCAATCTTTGGTTGGCCTGTAAAAAAGTTGAGTGATGAAGTGGCTCGTTTGGTGATTGATGGTGGGCGTTCTGTCTGTGAGGAAGCAGGAATACCCTTAGCAGGTGGGCATAGTATTGACTCTCCTGAGCCTATCTTTGGTCTTGCCGTGACAGGTTTGGTAGAAAACAAAAACCTTAAACAAAACGACACAGCAGAGGTAGATTGTGAACTCTTTTTGACCAAACCTTTAGGTATAGGCATCTTAACCACAGCACAAAAAAACAATAAGATAGCCGTAGGCGACATAGACCCTGCTGTAGAAGCGATGTGTACTCTGAACAAAATAGGAGCAGAAATCTCTGCACTTGAGGGAGTGACTGCTATTACTGATGTTACAGGTTTTGGTCTGCTTGGACACTTAACTGAGATATGTGAGGGGAGTAACATCTCGGCACAAGTACGTTTTGAAGATGTACCACTGCTTCCTAAAGTAAAAGAGTACTGGGCAATGGAGTGTGTGCCAGGAGGTACCAAACGTAACTTTGAAAGTTATGGTCATAAGATAAGCCCTATGACAGCTGAACAACAAGACATTTTATGTGATGCTCAAACTTCTGGTGGACTACTGTGTGCTGTGCGAAAAGAGAGTGTAGAGGCATTTTTAGCACTGACTAAAAAAGCAGGACTTGAACTCAAAAGCATTGGTGAGACGGTTGCACGTGGAGAACATATTATTGCAGTCATCTAACAAAGAGGAGTTTAGTGACCTTGGTACGATAGATGAGATAGAAGCCATTAATAAACTGGATTTACCTTTAACTGATGATTTTTGTAGCATGGTACTTGAAAACAGACCCCTTATAGATGTTCGTGCTTCTGTTGAGTTTCTAAAAGGTTCATTCCCTACGGCTGTTAACCTACCACTTATGAATGACAAAGAGCGTCACCTCATAGGCATACGCTACAAAGAGCAGGGAAACGCCTCTGCCGTACAGCTTGGTAAAGAGCTGGTAGAACCTGTGAAACATGAGCGTGTTCAAGCGTGGGTAGAGTTTGTAAAACAACACCCTAATGCGTACCTTTATTGTTTTAGAGGAGGACAGCGTTCACAAATTTCCCAAGCATGGCTTCAAGAAGTAGGCATTACCATACCTCGTTTAAAAGGTGGATACAAAGCCTTTCGTGCCTTTTTAATGCAAGAGAGTGAGAAGATAATCAAAGCGTCTAACACGCTCATTATTGGGGGGCGTACGGGGAGTGGAAAAACTATTTTACTGCAAAAACTCTCCAACAGCATCGACCTAGAGGGACTGGCAAACCATAGAGGCTCTTCTTTTGGTAACTTTATCTCAGCACAACCTGCACAGATAGACTTTGAAGACGCACTGGGGTTTGCACTCATTAAATATGCCGAGCAAAACCATCAGCATATTGTCATCGAAGATGAGAGCCGAAACATAGGAAAGATTAACATCCCTAAACCTCTCTATGACAACTTTAGAAAAGGAAAACTTATTCTACTGCATACGCCCATGAAAGAGCGTGTAGAGATAACCTTTCAAGAGTATGTAAGTGATGCACTAAAGCATTATAAAACTTGTTATGGTGACGAATCTGAAAAAATGTGGTTTAACGATGCCAGTCAAGGGCTAGAGCGTATTAAAAAGCGTTTGGGCTTAGAGCGTTATAGTATGATTACAATAGCATTTAGCGAGGCATTTTTAGAACAAGAACGCACAGGAAAACTGGAACAACACAAAGGGTGGATAGAGATACTTTTAAGAGAGTATTATGACCCTATGTATGATTATCAGATAGAAAAGAGTGAAATGCCTATTGTTTTTGAAGGGAGTGCTGATGAGGTTATGTGCTATCTTGACTCTTTTGAGTAAAACAAAAGCTTGTTTCATCTCTTGGGGCTTGTATAATGCCTCAAATTTCGTAGCAAGGAGACTCATTGCCCTACATACTTAAGAAATACGATGTAATAGAAGGTGAAAAAGTAGAAGATTTTTTAGTAGATGTTGTGAAGTTGTCTCAAACACTGGCTCTGAAACTTTTGAAAAATGCTCGTATAGTTGACCATAAGAAGAGACGTTTACAAAAAGGAAAAGTACTCAAGTCAGGATACATAGAAGTCTTGGTCTTTGAGCCTATGACCAAAGGTTTAAGACCACTATTTCAAACTGAACATTTTGCACTTTTTGATAAACCCTCAGGTCTGCTTGTCCATCCTACTATTCGTTCTACCGAGTATACACTTTTAGATGAGATACGCTATCAATTTGGAGATGATGCTCAGTTGGTACATAGAATAGATGCTGAGACATCAGGACTTATTCTTGTTTCTAAAAATGGATATGCAGGGTATCTCTTAAAGGAGATGTTTGTCAAAAAAGAGTTTGTTAAGAAATATAAAGCCTTAGTTGAAAAAGAGCTAAAAGAAGAGATATTTATTGATAAAAAAATCAGAACTTCAGATGGCTTAATAAAGTTAAAAATGCAAACTTCTGAAAATGGGAAAGTCTCAAGTACGCTCATACGACCTATAAGTTATGACAAAGAGAAAAATCAAACCTTAGTTGAAGCCATACCTTACACAGGGCGACAACACCAAATAAGGGTGCATTTGGATGCCCTATCACATAGAATTCTTGGTGACCCCATCTATGGAGTTGATGAGGGCTTTGTGGATGACTTTTTAAACAATAAAATAGAAGAGAGTGAACGCATAAAGATAACGGGGGCTTCAAGACTGATGCTTCATGCTTATTATTTGGAGTTTACTTTTTTAAAAACCAGATATATATTTTGTTCTAAGCAGGAGCTTAGGATGTAAAAAATGTTTTCTCTGATTTTACTCTACCGTCAACGATAGGAACAAAACGGCAGGGTTCTAGTGCTTCAGAGCTTATTTTTCCATTTTTTTTGTAGAAACGGGTAATAATCTGAATATCATCTACTTCCATGGGAGCTATAAGTATACCACCCTCTGCTAACTGGTCAAAAAGTGCTGTTGGTATTTTTTTAGCAGTCGCAGAGAAGAGTATGCGTTCATAGGGTGCATACGCTTTCCAGCCTCTTTGACCATCATCAAAACGTGTAAATATGTTGTTTATTCGGGCTATTTTAAAACGCTCTTTAGCCTCTTTGAGTAAAGAATCTATACGCTCTATGGTAAAAACTCTACGACATATTTTTGATAGAATGGCTGCTTGGTATCCACTTCCACAACCCACTTCTAATACTGAGTCAACACCTTGGAGTTCTAAGTATTGGGTCATTTTAGCAACGGTTAGTGGAGATGATATCCATTGCTCTTTTTGCATGGGCAAAGCATCAAGTTTAAAAGCCATACTTCCAAAGCCTTTAGGAACAAATAGTTCTCTATTCACTTTTAAAAATGCTTCTTTGACATTGGGGTAGAGTTCAAAGTTGTCATTAATATCTTCTACCATTTGTAACTGTTTTATGTTTGTTGTCAATACTTTTTTCCATAACTTTATTAATTAGAGTGAATCTTATCTAAAATGCTATTAATAACTATAATTATAGGATAAAAAAATATTATTAAACAAGTTTAGGACAATAATATCTTTGATATAATAAAACACATTAAATAATAAGGAATAATAATGGCTGGATTGATAGATATGATTATAAATAACCCTGCAATTGCAAAAACAATATCAAAGCAGGTAGGAATTAACTTGGATGATGCAGGTTCTATTATTGGTAAACTGGCACCCATTTTAATGGGAGGAGCAAAGAGTAACCTTGAAAGTGATAAAAACTCTGGAGGACTGTTAAAGCATTTAGAATCAGGTGATTATGCAGACATGTTTGACAAACCTGAAGAGTCTATAGGTAAGGGAAACTATAAAGAGATGGGTAATGATATCTTGGCAGAGCTTACAGGTTCTAAAGAGAACTCAAGAGAAGTTGCTAAACATGTTGAAAAAGAGACGGGTGTAAGCTCTTCTATTATTAAGAGTATTTTACCGATGTTGGCTCCGATGATTATTGGTGCTTTAACAAAGAAAACGGCTCCTGTTGTTAATGAGTTTAATCAACAAAAAAGAAGCTCTGGTTTAGATGGTATTTTATCAAGTTTGATTGACCAAGACCATGATGGTTCAATGATAGATGATGTTATGGGAATGGCTGCTAAGTTTATTTTTAAATAATTTTAGAAATATATGCCTACAAATAGACTTTTTTGTAGGCAATTTAATCTTTCATTTCAAACATCAACAATATTTTTTAATTCTATTGTATAATTTTCTTATAAAATAACAAGAGGATACGTCTTTGAAAAAAAACAGCATAATATTTTTTATACTATTGTCTTTTAGTGCTTGTTCTACCACCAATATATCTCACCCTTCTTCCTCTTCTTTTTCAACTCCAGAAAAAGATAAAGCTTTGAAGGAAGCAAATATCTTGAACAATCAAGGTGTTGATGCTTATAAAAGTGGAGATTATAAACGGGCTACTTACTTTTTTCAAAAATCTTTAAAAATTAAAGAACAGGTACTTGGTACAGAAGATTTAAATACGGCAACAAGCTACAATAATATTGGGTTAATATACAAACAGATGGGGCAGTACAAGAAAGCATTAGCGTACATTACTAAAGCACTTTATATTAGAAAAAAATCTTTGGGAAAAAGAAACTCTGCAACAGCTGAAAGTTTTAATAACCTTGGAACCCTCTATGCAAAAATGGGAGAAAAAGAGAAAGCCATAGCACTTACAGAACAGACTATTAAAATTAAAGAGTCTATTATAAAAAAAGAGAAAATTGATACGGCTATCTCTTATAATAACTTAGCCGTTCTACAAGAAGAGATGGGAAATTATAATAAGGCATTGGAAGGTTACAAAAAAGCTTTAGCGATTAACAAAGAGATATATGGAGAAGTTCATGATGTTACACAGAGTAATTATCAAAATATAACACTGCTTTACTTGACGATGCATGAGTATGATAAAGCAAAAAAATATGGAGATCATCTTCTCAAAAAAGAGGATATGATTAGACTGAAGTCTATTGATGTAAATGCTAAGTAGTTAGCTACTGAGCATCCATCCACTCAAGATACTGTTTATGTAGTTTGGCATTCTCTTTTTTTAGGTGGTCTATTTTGACCTCTAAATGCTGTTTCTCTTTTTTAAGGTTTTGTAAAACTCTAAGTGAGTGATTTCCAAAAAGAAGATTGGCAACATAAATACCCAATATACTAACAACAATAGCCGTTAAGATAAAAACCTTAAAAGAGAGTCCGAGGAGTTCCTCGAACTTTCTTATCATGGGTTCAATATCATTAGTGATAGAAAGCCCCATTAGTTAAAGATTGAACTCCCAAGGTATTCAAACTGTCCTAGTTCTCTCTCTATCTCTAAAAGACGGTTGTATTTAGCGATTCTATCTGAACGTGCTGTTGAACCTGTTTTAATTTGACCCGTGTTTAGTGCCACTGCAAAGTCTGCGATAAATGTATCTTCACTCTCTCCTGAACGGTGAGACATAACACAAGTATAACCATTTCTTTGTGCCAATCTAACGGTTTGCATGGTTTCAGAAACTGAACCAATTTGGTTTGGTTTAATAAGAATAGAGTTTGCTATTTCTTTTTCGATTCCTTTAGCCAAGATAGATACATTGGTAACAAAAAGGTCATCACCAACTATTTGAATTTTGTCTCCAAGCTCTTCCGTCATAATCTTCCAACCATCCCAGTCATCTTCACTTAATCCATCTTCGATAGATACAATAGGGTACTTAGAACATAAGTCAGCGTAGTAGGTAACCAACTCTGCAGAAGTTAACTCTCTATTTTCAGACTTAAGAACATAAAGACCATCATCATTCGTTAACTCAGAAGCAGCAACATCAAGTGCTAGTCCAATCTCTTCACCAGCTTTGTACCCAGCAGCTTCAATGGCTTGGATAATAACTTGAAGAGGCTCTTCATTTGACTTTAGGTTTGGAGCAAATCCACCCTCATCACCAACAGCAGTACTCTCACCCATACCATCAATAATTTTTTTAAGGTGTTGGTAAATCTCTGCTACAGCTTGAAGTCCTCTTGAGAAAGTGTTAAAACCTTGAGGAATAATCATATATTCTTGAAAGTCAACAGAGTTATTGGCATGTTCTCCACCATTAATAATGTTAAACATTGGAACAGGAAGGGTTACACCATTTGACCCACCAAGGTAACGGTAAAGAGGCATACCTAGAGATTTTGCAGCTGCACGAGCCACAGCCATAGAGACACCAAGAACAGCATTGGCTCCTAGTTCAGAGTAGTTTTCTGTACCATCAACTGTTTTCATAACCAAATCAACCTCTGCTTGGTTAAATGGAGAGATTCCCACCAGTGCATCAGAAATTTTTTCATTTACATTCTCACAGGCTTGTAAAACACCTTTGCCCATGTAACGGTCTCCACCATCACGAAGCTCTAATGCCTCTCGTTTACCAGTACTTGCACCACTTGGTACAATAGCTGATGCAACGGTTCCATCACTAAGACTCACTGTTGCTTGAACGGTAGGATTTCCTCTACTATCCATAACTTCATTTGCTCTAATATCATCAATAAAAATCATTATTATCTACCCCTTGGCATTTATTTTGCAAATTTTATCATATTAAGGCATAGAGCAAAGAGAAAAAAATAGAGTTTTTTAAAATTATGTTTTGTATTGTTTTATTTTACACAGCCACAAGGGCTGTATTTAATCTTTTAAAGCAAAATCCTATAAGTGATAAAACTAAATACCCAAGCCGTAACCGTAGTAAATATAAACAGATAAACCAAATACTTATACCCTCCAGCCTCTTTAGCAAAGACCATGGATGCAGCTAAACAAGGCAAGTAAATCATGACAAAGACTATAAACGCCATTGCTGAAGCAAAAGAGATGTTCTTCTTTAACTCATGAGACAAGGCATTACTATTTTCATCAACATTATCACCAATAGCATAGAGTACTCCAAGCGTTGATACAACAACCTCTTTAGCTGCTAATCCTGCTTCTAATGCAACGGTCATCTTCCAATCAAATCCAAGGGGTGCAAAAAGTGGTTCACTTGCTTTTCCTATTTTACCTAAGTAGCTCTGCTCTAGTTTTTTCATTTTGAGTTCATTTTCTAATGTTATTGCATCTTCTTTAGCACTCTGTTCTATTTTCGTTTGATACTCTTGTTCTAAAAGAGGTTGATTTGGATAGGTTGCCAATACCCAAATAAGTACCGAAGCTCCTAAAATAAATGTACCTGCTTTTTTCACATAACTCTTTGCATTGTTGTAGACTGTATGCCAAACTAATGTAAAAGATGGAAAACGATACTTTGGCATCTCCATGACAAAAGGTTCATCTTCACCTTTAAAGACCACCACTCTTAAAACCTTTGCCATGACCAAACCTAGCATTGCCCCTGAAATGTAAATAATAAAGAGAATATTCCCAGCACTATCTGCTCCAAAGAACGCTCCTGTAAAGAGTACATAGATAGGAAGCCTCGCCCCACACGACATAAACCCAATAATAAAGAGTGTAATAAGTCTATCTTTTTCACTCTTAAGCGTTCGTGCAGCCATATAGGCAGGAACGGAACACCCAAAACCAGTTACAAGGGGAATGAAACTTTTTCCATGCAACCCAAATTTATGGAAAAAACCATCTAATAAAAAGGCAACACGGCTCATATATCCTGTAGTTTCTAAAAGGGCTATTCCTATATATAAGATAATAATATTAGGTAAAAAGAGCAATACAGCCCCAACCCCTGCAATGATTCCATCGACAATAACATTTCGCATAAACTCATTACTAATGGTTGAACCTACCCAATCACCAAAAGCACCTATGGCTCCATCTATCCAATCCATAGGAATTGCTCCAAGGGTAAAGGTGAGCTGAAAGAGTCCCCACATTAAAAAGAGGAAAATAGGAATTCCCAAATATTTATTAATCAATACTTCATCTATGCGTTTGGTTAAACTCTTTTTCCCTTTATTCCGTTGACACCTTACTGTTTCTAAGTGAATCCCACGAGCAATGGCATGGTACTCATTGGCTTTTATCTCTTGAACATTTTTCGTATCATGGTGAGTGTAGAGATGTTGCAAGGCTTTTAAAATAATTGGTTGTAACTCCATCATAAGAGGTTCATCATGCAATTCTTTGTAAATGTCTTTATCTTCAAAAAGAAGTCGTAAAGCTATCTCTCTATTTGATAAATCACGTAAAGCAAAACCTTTTTGTGTTAAAAAGGTCTCTATCTCTAAAATCTCCTCTTCCATGACATCACTGTAGGTAATATTGGACTTGATTCGCTCTTGATTATCAGCTACTTCATGTACCTTTTCAAGTAACTCTTCAACACCCTCTTTGGTGTTTGCTGAAACCAAGACCACAGGCACACCAATAATCTTCTCTATTTGTCTAACATCTATCTCAATGTTCTCTTTTTTAGCCTCATCGGCCATATTAAGGGCAAGTACCATCTTTTTGTTCAGCTTCAAAAGCTCTAAAGTCAGTAGCAAATTTCGTTTTAAGTGTGTAGAATCCAAAACGTTTATGATAACATCGTACTCCTCATTAAGCAGATACTTATGTGCCACCTTCTCCTCTTGTGAAAAACCACTAATAGAGTATGTCCCTGGTAAATCGACCATCTCAAACATGTGGCAATGGTGTTCAAAACAGAGTTCGGTCTTCTCCACCGTTACCCCTGAAAAGTTCCCAACCTTTAGTCCATTTGAGCCACTCATGGCGTTAATTAGCATTGATTTCCCAACATTGGGTTGTCCTGCTAGGACAATTTTAATTGCATCCATTATAGTTTCTCCACTTCTATCTCTTTTGCCTCTTCACCACGAAGCCCAATAAGCGTGTCATCGACCATGATTTCCATGGTTTTTTTACCCATGGAACAGGCTTCCACACTCAACTCACTCCCTCTTACCACACCAAACGAAGCTAACCGTATCTTTAAATCTTCACTGCTATCTATCTTCTTAATCATGGCTCTATCACCTTTGTGTAATTCTGAAAGTTTCATATTTTTACCTTTGTTCCTATATAGTTGCATAATCATAACCACTAAAAATTATAATTAGCAAAAACCCTTAGATGTTTTGCATCATCTTCGCCGACATTGTGAGCTTTTAAGTTTGAAGCAATGGCATGAACTTCAAAAGCATCACTCATCTCATAACTCAAAACCAAATCAGCTTCAGTTGCCTCTTGTTTAGCTTCATTGGTTAAAGTAACATACTCTAATCCAATCGTTAAAGCTTCAAAACCTACTTTAGAAGCATCATACTCTGCCCCATACCACAACGCTGTTCCATCTTTTCCTGCATTGTCTAAAATAAGGTATTCAGAGTTTGAAAAAAATGGACCACCACCAAAACCAGAACTTGCACCATTGTCTTTAGCTTTTGAGTAAGCTGTAGAAAGAGTTAAACCTATCTCATTTGCTGTGGCACTTAAAGTTCCACTATAGACATTTGCATCTGCATTATTTAAATAAGACTCTTTAGCATACTGTAATTCTGCTCCATAAGTCATCGTGCCTAACTCTTTTTCATAATTGGCTTCTAACTAAGCAATACTATCTATTTCACCATCTTTTAAGTTATAGTACCAACCTTGAAGAGCTAAATCTTTAACTCCCTCATAATTTATACCTAGTACTTGCATATCATTAGAACCATTTACCTTAGTAAACTTATCAACAACCTCAGCATCAACCCCTGCCATTCGTTGGATTTGTCCTAAAAAAATGGTTGTATCCTCTATATTTCTATTTTCAAAAATAGCAGACTCAAAGGTATTTGGAATCATTCCAATGTCATCTACTTGTGCAAAAGGAGTCTCTATCTCTTGGCGACCAATTTTTAGCATACTCTTTCCAAAATCTAATTGTAAATAAGCTTCACCCAAAATTGTATAAGAAGTTGCACTCTCTCCTCGCAAGAGCATTAAATTTACTTTTTTCACTAACATAACTCCCTTTTATATTTAAACTGATAACTATTATCGTTTTGTATTTTAAATGGTACTCTTTTTTTTCTTAAAAAATAATAAAAGTGATAATTGTTATCATAAAATAATTAAATCTATTTACTTATAATAACCTTAAAAATTAACTCTACTATTATGTTTATTTATATATAATCTATCAAATACAGTTTAAAGGTTAATTATGAATGGAACGGTTATTTTTGGAGCTATTGCACTTTTCTTTATAATCTCGGGATTAATTAATTTTATTGGTGATTTAGAAGATGAGGTAGATGTTAAAAGTAATTATAGTAGTAAAGAGTCGAAAAATGAAAATTATTATGGTGTAGATGTTGTAGGTGAACAGACTATATTGTTAAATGGACTATCAAACTCTAAAAAAAGAGAGCTATGGAATGCATCCCCTTTAAAAATTGAAATGTTGAATTTCTTTCCTGATTTTTCTTTAATGAGAGAATTTGTTGAGGGACGTATGATTGATGATAGTGATTTTAAGAAAAAATTATTGGAAAAAATAGATAAAACAGAAGAAGAATATATAGGAGGAACGCTTACAAGACAGAGAGCAAAAGCCACTCTGTCATCATATTAGTTACTGTTTACAAGGGTCAATAACTGCTGCTTGATTAGGATATAAGTAGATTTCAACTCTTCTATTTAGAGCCATATTTGCATCTGATGTATTGGGTACAACAGGTTTTGAAAATGAACAACCTTTAGAGTACATAGGATTGGTGACTCCAGCATTACTTATGGTTGTTCCGACAGATGATGCTCTTGCTTCTGAAAGTGCTTGATTATGTTGGAAGCTTCCTCTGCTGTCTGTATGTCCTACAGCTTGAATAATCATATTTGCATAAGCAGGTTTTTTTAGTGCAGGAATCATCTGCCGTATTTCTGCTGCTGCTGATGGGGTAGGGACTGATGAATTGGTTCTAAACATCATTGGGTCACGGAACATAATTTTTACAAATTTATCAGTATTAGATACAATTAGTTGATTGTTTGAGTCTTGTTCTGCATTGGGATTGTTGTTAACATTAGTATTAAGTGTTTGTGCAACTTCTTGAGCTTGTTGGTCTAAACTATAACCAATCGCAGCACCAATTGCAGCACCTGCAGCACCACCAATGGCAACTCTTTTTCCTGAATGATTTACAGTACTACCTCCTACAACAGCACCTAGTAAAGCACCGAGTAGAGCACCTGTTTGTGCTCTATTAGATGTACCATCAGCATTTTTAACGGTTGGCATGGTCATTCCACCATTAGGACCAGCTGTACAACCTACAAATAGTAGGGCTGCAAGTGATGATGCTAATATAGGCTTTAAGATTTTTTGATTCATTGTGAATTCCTTTAATTTTGTGTAATGGTTAAGATTATAGCATAACTTTGTAAATTAAATGTGGATAAAAAGAGTAGGTAAAGTGGTATAGGATAAGAACATCAAAGATGATGTTCTATAGAGTTATTTCTAGTAATTAACTGTTAGAACTACCAGGTTTAATGGCGATACTACCCTTTTTACATAAAGGACACTCCTCTGGTGTAAATATTTCAAAGGTGAAGTCATCTAGTGCAAAAAAAGGTATCTTTGAAGAGAGTTTACATTCCTCTTTAGCTTCTAATGTTGAACCTTCTCTTTTACAAAAACCTCGGTTTGCAAGTGATGCAAAAGCAACAACATTTGCACCCAGTTCTTCTATGGCTTTTGCTGCTTTCATGGCTGAACCACCTGTCGTAATAATATCTTCACAAATAAGAATATTCTCTCCTTTTTGTACCTCAAAACCACGACGAAGTTCCATTCCTCCATCTTTTTTCTCAACAAAGATAGAACGAACCCCTAGAGAACGAGCCAATTCATAACCTGCCAATACTCCACCTAGAGCTGGAGCACATACTGTATCAATTTTAATACCACTTGCTTCAATGGTATTTGCTAAAGCATTACAAATGAGTTCTGCACGTTTTGGGTCTTCTAAAACTTTAGCACTTTGCAAGTACCGTTTAGAGTGATTGCCACTGGCTAAAAGAAAATGACCATCCAATAGAGCATTTGCATTAATATATTCTTGTTCAATATTCATATTTATACTTTTAAAATATCGGCTTCTTTAACTGCCAGAATTGATTCTATTTGAGTAACAGCAGCATCAGTTATTTTCTGAACTTCAGCCTGTCCTTTTTTTGAATCATCTTCAGAAATTTCTTTATCTTTTTCAAGTTTTTTAACTTTATCATTAGCATCTTTTCGAATATTTCTAATAGCAACTTTAGCTTTCTCGGACATACTTTTAGCTTGTTTTACAATCTCTTGTCTTTGTTCAGAAGTCATGGCTGGGAAGAAAAGTTTAATGAAGTCACCATCATTGTTTGGGTTTACTCCAATATCTGCTTTTTGAATAGCTTTTTCAATATCAGATAAAAGATTTTTTTCCCATGGAGTAATAGAGATGGTAGTTGCATCAGATACAATAACATTCCCTACTTGGTTAAGTGCCGTAGGTGTTCCATAGTAATCTACTTTAATATGGTCAACGATATGTGTAGTAACTTTACCTGTTCTTAGTGTAGAAAAGTCTCTTTTTAGAGCATCAATACTCTTCCCCATTTGTTCTTTTGCATGGTCATAAATTTCATTTAACATTTCTATATCCTTCTTTAACTAAGCCCATAAATGGCTTTAGATTTAATAGTGAAATTTTACCCTTTTTTTGCTTGAAAAGATGTAAAGTGATTAAATAGAGGAGGGTGGAGTAGAACGAATGAGGAAAATCCTCAAATCGTTTTATTTGCTAGAGTTGGTTTCTGCTGGAGCTGGTACTTCTACTGATACATTTTTTTCTGCAATAGTAGGTACGGATGTAGAGGTACTAATAGTATCTACTACTGAATGAGACTTCTCTTGGTTATATAGATAGCCCATAGCCAAAGTGTTTATGATAAAAAGAAGGGCTAATGTAAATGTTGCTTTCGCTAAAAAACTTGCAGGACCTTTTGCTCCGAACATCGATTCGTTACTTCCACTGTAGGCACCTAGCCCCATACTTGAACTTTTTTGTAATAAAACAGCAATAACTATAGCGATAGTTAAAGCAATTTGAACAACTAATAGTGTTGAAATCATTCTTTCCTCTCTGAATGTTGAAGTTATTTTGTATAATGAACTTCAAATTGGGTATAATTTCGGCGATTATACCCTAAATTAATTAAAACTGAGATAAATGAAAATAGTTAAAGAGTTCTCCCGTTTTGCACATGAATATCATACGCACAATATAATACAGTCTGAGGTTGCTAAAAAGTTAGTCTCTATGTTAGAAAAAAAGAGTTATTTGAAAGTTTTGGACTTAGGTTCTGGTTCTGGAGCTGTTTATCAAAATATGTTAAAACAACATATCGTTATAGATGAATTTATAGCTTTTGATTTCTCTGAAGAGATGATAAGTTTACATCCTATAGATAAAAGAGTCAAAACCGTATGTTCAGACTTTAATGATAGTAGCTCTTTTGAAAAATATAGAGATAATGAATTTTCTATACTTATTTCAGCTTCTGCACTACAGTGGAGTACAAATCTTACCTCTGTATTAGATTCAATATCAAGATTAGCCCCTGAACACTATTTTGCTTTTTTTACAGCAAAAACATTTGCAACTTTACATAAAGTAGCAGGTATTAGCTCTCCTATATATTCAAAAAAGAGTATTATGGATGCCTTAAGTTCTTATACTATTGATACAATGGAAGAGCTTGAGTATCGTCTGGATTTTGATTCGGTTTTAGAGATGTTTAGATATATAAAAAGAAGTGGTGTTTCTGGTGGTGCAGGAGTATTAAATTATAGAGAGATGAAGAGTATAATGAAAAATTATCCTCTAAATTATTTAGAGTTTGAAGTTGTGTTTATCAAGGCAAGAGCCAAATCAACCTTTGGAGAAAAACTCCAAAGATAAGGTAATATTAGTCATCACCCATAATTCCCAATAGTTGTAAAATCGATGTAAACATATTGAAAAAGTCTAAAAATAATGATACTGCTGCATCAACAGGTGAGTCATAAGCACCATTAGCTATATTTTGCGTGTCATAGATTGTAAAGAATGAAAATAGTAATAAAATACCAGCTGTAATTACAATATGCATTATTGGACTATGTAACAAAAAGTAATTTACTAGTGAAGCTATAAAAATAACTACAAATGTAATAAATAGTGGTTTACCCCAACTAGAAAAATCACTTTTAGAGTTAATAGCAAAAAGACTCAATGCACCAAATAGTACAGAAGTCATCAAAAATGCGTTACCTATAAATGCTCCATTTCCTTTAGCTATTGTAAAAGCCAAAAGAGGAACAATCATTACACCTAAGGCAAATGTAAATACAAATAGAGCCATAAGATGTAACGTATTATTTTTTCTAGTTATAGAAAAACCAAAAAAAGCCATAAACATAACAAATCCAAAAATAAACCATTTAAAACTAGAAATAATCTCTACATAAGGCATTGCAACATATGCACCAAGTGCAGATGCAATCATACTTGCTCCAAGTAGTTGATATGTTTGTTTCATAAATGTTACAGATGCATTGTCTGTTGTAGTTGCGTAGTTAGTATCTACTGCACTATTGTTATAATCTCTATCATAAAGAGCCATATAAATCCTTTGTGTATAACTTTTTATTAAAGTTATATCATATAAATTAAAATGATATCAATTATTAAATTGATATTTTCATGGTTAGTATATTGAGTTGAAGTTTAAAGGAAGTTGAATAGAAGTTGAAATAAGTTAAATAATATGCTTCAGAAGAGAGTGCACTCTCTTCTGAAAAGAATCTAGTATCTATTAATAAAGACCTAATGATTCCATCGTTGCTACTGATAGACCAGCTACTGGAATACCTTTAGCTTTTTGGTATGCTCTTGTTCCAGCTTTTGAAGCTGCACCCCATACACCATCAATTGGACCATTATAGTATCCAGCTGATTTTAATGCTTGTTGAACTCTCTGAATAGTTGGTCTAGTCATGTTTGATTTACAAACAATTGGTACCCATTTAGCATAACCATCTGCAACCATACGTTTTTTAGTTACAGTTTTATATGTTGCTGGAATAGCTATTCTTCTCTCACTAGCAGGAGTTATAAGTTTTTTAATTTTAACAGTTGTGTACTTTGCTGGAGTTGTAAGAGTTTTTGTACTAGCAGGTCTTGCTACAACTTTTTTAGAAACTTTGTTGTATTTAGCTGGTGTAGCTGTTAAACAAATTTTGTTACATTGTTGAGTTGTTCTTGATCTTGCATTTTTACCACTTGCATCTGTCCAGAAGTATGAAGCATCTTGAACTTTTGCCTTTCTAGTAACAGTTTTGTATGTTGGAGGAACTGGAATAGTTCTTGAAGATGCTGGCTGTACCAACTCTTGAACATTTACAGTTTTGTACTGTGGTGGTGTTGTAACTTTTCTTGTAGCAGCTGGTTTAGCAACAACTTTTTTAGTTACAGTTCTGTATACAGCTGGAATTTCTACTAAACATACAACTTCAGATTGATTACATCCTCTGTCACCACATTTTGTTCTTTTCCACTCTGTTCTTGGAGGAGATACTTGAATTCTCTCTTTTACAGTTTTATACTGAGCTGGAGAAGTAACTAATCTTTCTGTACCTTCAGATACAAGAATTCTTTTACTTACTGTTCTGTATTTAGCAGGAATTGCTTGAACTTTTTCGCTTGCTTCAGACGCTAATACTTTTTCAGTAGTAGTTTGGTACTTAGCTGGTTTATAGTGTTCATAAAAACAAGTACCTGGTGTTGCACCACTTACATTCATACCAGCTGCTGATGCTGATTGTACACAAGTGTTAGAAGCTTCAGATGCATTTGTATTTAAACCTGTTCTCCATGTTTGAGCAGCAGGCTTAGATAAAACTCTTTCATAAACAGTTTTATATGCAGCTGGGATAGTTACAACTCTTTGAGTTCCATCAGAAACTTTAATTTTTTCTGTTCCCCAACCATATTTTGCAGGAATTACTTGAACCTTCTCACTTGCTTCAGATGCTAATACTCTTTCTGTAGTTGTAGCATATTTAGCAGGAAAGAATGCTTTTGTAAAACATTGTCCTGGCTTAGCTGGTGGTAAATCATCACCATCGATTGCTGATTGTGCATTTGCACTAGTCATCATAGCCGCAGCTATTAATGATAACTTTAGTGTATCTTTAATTGTCATAATATTCTCCTATGTATTTATATGCAAAAATAACGCATTGCTTATTATAAAAAAAATTACCTATTTCTTAGCTTAAAACAAAAAACAAAGAATAATGTTATTCTAAATTAATCATGGTGAAGATAATTGATATACTGATTACGATATAAAACTTATTGTAGATTTCCTCTTTATTACGTTACTGTTGATAATATATTTTAATTTATTGATTATGATATATATTGACCTGTAATATACTATTAATGGTAAGTAAAAGAAGAAAAGAAAAAGAATTTTCCATAAAAAGAGAAAAACCCTTGACAAGGAAGAGAGATTTGTCTATAATACGCGTCCAAGAACACAGAGACCTAACAGAGTTTGTTAGAGAGAGTTCGAGGAAGTAAGAAAGTGATCTTTAACAACCAAATATAAGTAAACAAAATCAACGTCTATTTGAGT
>JALVXD010000215.1:806-1812 GCA_027038295.1 Campylobacteraceae bacterium | reverse complement strand
ATTGCCATAATGGTAAAACCAACTTGTCCAAAAGCAGGTTTGGCAGCCTCTGCTAAGGCATAATCTTGAGCTTTGATAATATCAGTAAGAGGTAAATTTCCAAAAACAGCAAAGGTAACAGCTACATAAAGAGCCATAACAAGTAAAATCGCTATCATCATGGCTTTAAGCATGGTTTTTGAAGGGTTTTCCATATCTTCGGCTGTATTGGTAATGACTCTAAAGCCTTCAAAGGCAAAAAATGTCAGAGCAATAGAGGAGAAAACATTTAGAACAGGTGGAGCATCTTTTAGCGAAAGTAGTTCAGGTTTAATGTAAAAAAATACAACGATGGTAAAGAGTACAATAATAGAAAGTTTTATGATAACAATAACATTTTCACTCTTTGCAATAAGGGAACTCCCTGCAAGATTTATAAACATAAAAATAATCAATATTCCTATGGCAAAGCTATTTGCCCAAAGTGGAGTATTGACCCCAACTATCATCATAGATGAGTATGTTCCAAAAGTTTTTGCGACCATAGCAATAGCTACCATAGCAGAGAGATAAAATAATATGGAGAGAGAACCTGAAAAGACTCCCTCTCCATAACATTGAACCAAGTACTCAACAATACCACCACGAGATGGGTAAGAAGAGGCGAGTTTAGCCAAAGAGTAGCCACTAAGCAGGGCGATAACTCCTCCAAAAATAAAGGAAATCCACACTAAGTTCCCTGCAATAGCACCAGCTTCACCTAAAAGTACAAAGATACCAGCTCCTACCATAGAACCAATACCTAAAAATATGGCACTCCATAAGCCAAAGGCTTTTTTACTTTTTTCCATTAGTAATTCTCATACTTTCCTGCTTCAATATCAGCTTCAATCTTTGTTACCTCTTCTTTAATAATCTCTATTAAAAGTTTAGCTGCCTCATTATCATCTGCTTCAGGCACATCCCAATCGGTAAATTTCATATTTGCTTTAAAGAGGAGTTCCACCTCTTTAGCAATCTCTTTACG
>JALVXD010000215.1:0-796 GCA_027038295.1 Campylobacteraceae bacterium | reverse complement strand
TAGTGTGTATAAAAAAATCTGTCTCTAATGCTTCAAGTAGTTTAACGCTAATTACAGGGGAGAAAAATAGCTCTTCTATATTGTGATAAAAGAGGGTTAAGTCAAAACTGTTTTGTTGAATATATTCAATTAAATCCTCATGAAGTAAACCTTCTCCCTCCATAAAGTAACCCTCTAAATTAAACTCTTTTATAAAGTCTTCAAACTCTTTTTTGTTTATCTCTTTAATCTCTTCATAAGACTCATAATCTACACCAGTTGGTGCAATGTTAAGATAGTCTTCTTGCACTTGGAGTATATCAAACAAGAAACGATAATCATAAACAAGATTTAGGTTACTTTTTGGGAAGATGTGTTTAGCTATTGCAATGGACTTTCTAGATTCATCTTTTAGCTCAATAGGTAAGACAATATTGTTATATTCGTCTCTGTCTCCTTTGTTAATCCAATAAGCACAAGAAGATTTCATAATAAGTTTAGGAGTAATATCTTGATGATAGTTACTAATAATCACAATATGATTATCATCTTTTGTATAGGTTAGAACTCTATCTACGGTATCGTCAATATAGACTAAAACAGCATGTTCTTTAGTTGTGTCAAGCTCTTTAAGTCGTTTTTGAAGCTCTTTTTTTATCTTTTGTGTATCTACTTGACTTTCATGAATTTTCTCATCAGAGAGAAAATAGTCAGGTATATCAAAAAGAGACTCTTGCTGTACATAAAGAACCTCTAAAGTTGTATTGTGTTGTTGTGAAAACTCCACACCTCTTTTTAGTAGTCTGTCCATTTGTTC
>JALVXD010000214.1:3745-8304 GCA_027038295.1 Campylobacteraceae bacterium | reverse complement strand
CTTTAGAGATTGGACGAAAAATTTCTAAAAATATTACCCTTATGTACATGCTCAAAGATGGAGAAAACGGTGTTAAAGTCAGAGCAGAACACAACAAAAACTTTGAAACCGATATTATTATTATGCCAAGTGCTTCTAGTATAGAGTTTTTGTATCGGAAAGACCGTTAAGTATAGAGAGAAGATAACAAACTATTTAAGCTACTGATGTATATAATGTTGTCTAATAATTTAGCTATATACTCAAAGGAAAAAAATCAAAAATTTAACACAATCAAAACTTATAATATCAACTGTACTATTTTTAGTACTGTTTGATAACTATACATTTTTTACAAATACGCTAGAGGTCTATCCATTGGGAGTAGAGAATAGTGGATTTTTAGTATCTATACTATTTGTACTTATAGCCTTTAATATACTGCTATTTACCCTTTTTAGCTCAAAATATACAACTAAACCTATTTTAATCGTTGCTGTTCTTATCTCATCATTGACAAACTATTTTATGAATAGCTATCATGTGATTATAGATGATAGTATGATACGAAATATGTTACAGACAAACCTCAATGAATCTATGGATTTGTTAACGATTAAACAGGTTGTATACTTTCTTGTTCTTGGTGTTCTACCTGCTGTTTTTATATATAAATCTAAAATAGAATATAGAGGTTTAAAAACAGAGTTAATCTCAAAAGCAAAAATAATTTTCATGGCATTATTAGTTATAATTGCTTCTATTATGGTTTTTAGTAAATATTATACATCCTTTGTACGAGAACATAAGCCACTTAGATTTTCTATTAATCCTACCTATTGGATATATTCAATAGGAAAATATATAACTTTAACGTTTAACAGTGGAGAGACAATTGTAAAACCAATTGGGCTAGATGCTAAAATAACTAAAGTTGATGGGGAGCATAGGAAGTTGGTTATTATGGTGGTAGGAGAAGCAGCCAGAGCTGACCATTTTTCTTTGAATGGTTATGAAAGGGATACCAATCCACTGCTTGAAAAAGAGAATATTGTAAATTTCCCCAATATCTACTCTTGTGGTACAAGTACGGCAGAGTCTGTTCCGTGTATGTTTTCGGTATTTAACAAGAGTGACTATAGCTACAAAAAAGGTATCTCTAATGAAAATGTATTGGATGTTTTAAATCATACAAAAGAGGTATCTATTTTATGGAGAGATAATAATTCTGATAGTAAAGGTGTGGCTTTACGAGTTCTTTATCAAGATTATAAAACACCTAAAAATAACACTATTTGCGATGATGAAGAGTGTAGAGATGAGGGGATGCTTGTAGGTCTTGATGCATATATCAAAAAGAACAAGGGTAAGGATATACTTATAGTGTTACACCAAATGGGAAATCATGGTCCAGCATATTATAAAAGATACACAAAAGAGTTTGAAAAATTTAAACCTACTTGTAAAACAAATCAACTAGAGCAGTGTACTAAAGAGGAGATATCAAATGCCTACGATAATGCTATTTTATATACCGACTATTTTTTATCTAAAACCATAAACTTTTTAAAGAGATATGAGGCAACCTATGAGACCACCATGATTTATATGAGTGACCACGGAGAGAGTTTAGGAAAAAATGGAATTTATCTGCATGGGCTACCATACTTTATGGCACCAGATGCTCAAACACATATAGGTGCATTAATGTGGTTTGGAAAAGATATAAACTCTAAAAATATCAAACAAAATAGAGATAAAAGATACACGCAAGATAACCTTTTTCATACACTTCTAGGTCTATTTAAAGTTAAAACCAAAGTGTATGATAAAGATATGGATATGTTAGACGACAAGAAAGATTAAGTAAGAAAGATTTATTTCTTATCTGGTCTTTGATCATCAGGAAGTTGAGATAAATCAGCTTCATCGAAAAGTTCTCGCTTAGGAATTGCTATAGCAATAATGATTACAAGTACTCCAAAAACAAGAGCTGTTATATCTTCATTTCCTTTAAAAAAGTCAGGTAAAATAGTTTTACCTAAACTCTCACCCATAAGAGGTTTGAAAAAATCATCATAATAGAGCGTAAATACTAAACCACCGAAAAGACCACCAATAGCACCTACTAGTACATCTATTCGTCCCTCTGCAATAGAGACAGGTCCTGTACCAGGACATTTACCTAAAATTGCCATAGCACTTCCAAACAAAATACCACCTATAATCAACCCTTGTAAAATAATTGGTTTTACATGATAATGGGCTTGACCTGCGTCAATCATAAAGTAAAGAGCTATTGATGTTATTCCTATGGTTAAAAACAGCATCTTGGGTATAATAGTGTCTTTTAACATAGAAAAACCTGCTATCTTTTCAAACTTGTCTACACGTGTGTATTGAATAATTCCACCAAAGATAACACCAATTAAAAAAACCAATGCCACAGAGCCATGTGGTTGATGAATAACTGATTCAACCATTTGAAAAGTACGGTCAATAATAGTCGAGTTACTCTCTTCGGTCATAAATACTACATCTGCCATTACTTATCCTTTGTATTATAGAAAAATTTACCAGTAATAAGTAAACTTATCATAACAACGGTACCAAATACCATTGAAGAGATTGCTAATTGACTCATTCCTGACATAAAGTGACCCGAGGTACATCCCCCAGCTAATCTTGCACCAATAATCATAATAAATCCTGCAAAAAAACTCCAAAGTAGTCTTGAGACAACAGAACTATTTTTATAGGTTTTCCAGCCTGAAGGAATGAGTGAGAATCGAAAACTTTTAGTAATAAATACAGAAGTAATAAACCCTCCAAAGAGTACACCTAAAAGCATTATTCCCTCCCATGCTCCAGGATTTTTAATCTCTTTAAGATAGACATACTTTTCTGGGTCTAAGTCAAAAATAAGACCTGCAAAATAAGGAACATAAGTTGATGCTCCTATAGGTCTGTCTGCACCGTATATGGAAAATGTTAAGAGTAGAAGCCCTGACATTAAAATGCCACCCATCCACCATGGTAATCTATTTGTCATAGTTATAACCTTTATAATTTTTTGAGAAGTATATCCATTCTGAAGAAATAAGTAAAGCTTATTCATTTGATGATTATAATCAAAAATATTTATATGAATTTTAGTAACATTAATTACTAAAAATCTTAGCTAACTTCTGGTACTCTTCACATTCATTAATAAGGTCAATATGCTGACCTCGACAGATGATTTGACCCTCTTTAAAGACCAAAATAGCATCAGAGTTTTCAATGGTACTTAACCTATGTGCTACTGTTATTGTTATCATCTCTGATTTTAACGCTTCAAGGGCTTTTTGAATAAGGGCTTCACTTTTGTTGTCCAGTGCAGAGGTGGCTTCATCGAGTATGAGTATGTCAGGTTTTTTGTAGATGGCACGGGCAAGGGCAACTCTTTGTCTCTGTCCACCTGATAAATTGTTTCCATTTTCTGTTAGCATGGTATTTATGCCATCATCTAAGTTTTTTATAAACTCTAAAGCATGTGCTTTTTCTAACGCCTCTATAACTTTTTGCTCATCAAACTCTTGACCATAAGCAATGTTCTGTGCAATGGTGCCATTAAAAATATAAATTCGTTGTGTAACATAAGCTACTTTTTGATGCAGTGATTTTAAAGTTAAATCTTTTATATTGTATTTGTCATTAATGATAATTTCACCTTCATTTGGGTCATAAAAGCGTACCAAAAGATTTACTAAAGAAGATTTACCAGCATCTGAGTCACCTACGAGTGCAATAGACTCACCATGGTCAGCACCTGCAGAGACATCGTTGAGGGCAATTTTATTGCCATAGTTTAACGAAGCGTGCATAATAGAAATGTGTTTTATCTGTTCGTTTAGTTCTATCTTTCCTGATATAATAGTAGGTTTAGTGTTCAAAAGTTCAAACATCCGTTCATTGGCTACGATAGCATCTTGAGCTTGATTATAGAGTGATGAGATACGTTTAATAGGGGTATAAAGCATAAAAAGAGCTGTGGCAAAAGCAAAAAAAGCCCCCACTGTCATTCGCCCCTCTATCACTTCGCTACCTCCAATGTATATAACCAAACCAATGGCAACCGAACCTAGTATTTCCATAATAGGAGAGGTTAGGGCATTGACTTTAACCTGTTTTAAGAGATATTTAAAAACATTTTGGTTCTCTTTCGCAAACTTTTCCCCTTCTAACTCTTGGCTGGAGTTTGCTTTTATGACCTCTATATTTGAAAATATCTCACCCAAACGAGAAGTCATGTCAGAGGTACTCTCCTGAGAAAGCTTAGAGTATTTTTTCATCTTTTTTGCCAAAATACTCAAAGGATAGAGAGCCAAAGGCATAATAATAAGAAAGTAAAAAGCAAGTTTTGGACTCTCATAAATAACATAACCCGTTAATGCTACAATAGTTAATGACTCACGAATAAGATTGGGAATCATATTGGTTACAACATTTTGAATACGGGTAATATCATTGGTTACACGTGAGAGAATCTCTCCTGTATGCATTTTTTGAAAAAATTCCATATCTTGGTATGTGAGGTG
>JALVXD010000214.1:0-3645 GCA_027038295.1 Campylobacteraceae bacterium | reverse complement strand
ATCTGATTGTTCATAGTTTTTCTCTATTTTTGCTTGATTTCTAGCTTCTATTAAAGTTTCTATTTTCTCTTTTGTATCGTCATCAATTCCAATTTGAAAATAGGAGAATGGCTCTTTCCCTCCAAATCCTAAAAGTTTATCTATAAACTCTATGTTGGCAAGTGTCTCTTTTTTAAGCCCTTTATTTTTAGGGTTTTCATCCAACTTATCATTGGTAGCAGATATCATATCCTCTATAGTTGCTAAGGCTACAGAGATATTTAAATCATCACTCATCGCTTCTAAAATGGCTTTTTGAAAAGCGATATTTGGTTTAGACGCTTTGGTTGGGGTAACCCTCTTTTTTAATCTATATAATTTATCCAATCGTTTTTTAGAGTTGAGTAAATCTTCCTCATTAAAGTTAAAGTCATTTCTATAGTGTACTGAAATCAGATAGTTTCGTAAAATCTCTCCATCATAAACTTTAAGAGCATCTTTAACAAAAAAGGAGTTGCCTAATGATTTACTCATCTTCTCTCCGTCAATGTTTACAAAACCATTGTGCATCCAGTATTTTGATAGTTCATGACCTGTGGCACAACGGCTTTGAGCTGCTTCGTTCTCATGGTGAGGGAAGAGTAGGTCGGCTCCTCCTCCATGAATGTCTATGCTGTATTTATCATTACCATGTGTGTGTGCAAAATGTTTCTCAATCATAGCAGAACACTCTATGTGCCACCCTGGACGACCATTGCTAAAAGTAGTATTAAAACAGATATCTTCGTCCCCATGACAAGCTTTCCAAAGAGCAAAATCTTTAGGATTACGTTTTTCAGAATTATGTTCTACACGGCTTTGATTATCCTCATCATCACCAACTTTGTGAGAAATAGTACCATAGTTTGCATCTTTAGAGGTGTCAAAATAGACATCACCCGAGCTAACTACATAAGCAATATCTTTGTCTATAAGTCCTTGAATCATAGACTCTATTGCTTCAAGTGATTCTGTAGCTTTGGGTTCTATGTCTGCGTCTTGTACACCTAAAGCTCTCATATCTTCTTGGTAACGGTTAATGTAATGTGTGGTTATCTCTTCTAAACTTTTCCCTGTCTCTTGAACTTTTTTAATAATTTTATCATCTATATCAGTAAAGTTTTTCCCCATAGTAACTTCATAACGCAAAGCTTTAAGCGTACGAGCTAAAAGGTCAAAACTAAGGCTAGAACGGGCATGACCTAAGTGTGCGTCATCATAAACGGTTGGACCACAAACATAGATAGAGGCTTTTTGGGGAATAATAGGCTCAAATAGAAGTTTTGTCTTTTTTACACTGTCGTAGATATACATAGAGGCTTGACCTTTTGGTTTTAATGTTGAGATTATATCCTAATATGATATAATTTTCTAAAAGAATAGTATGATACATATAAAGGGAGAAAGAGATGGCAGAGAGTTACTATTTACCAGAGGGACATATATTAGGTGGACATTACGAGATAGTCAAGGTTTTAGGTGAAGATGAGTTTGAAATTTTATACTTGGTTAAAGATACTCATCGCTTAGAGAGCCTTTTTGTTATTAAAGAATTTTTCTTAAAATCATATGCCAGTCGAGAAGAGAACAACTCACTTAAAGTTAAGGCTAAGTCAAAAATTCTTTTTGAAGAGACAAAAAAAGAGATGATTGAAGAGATAATAACAGCTCAAAACAACACTCAAAATAATCAAGTTCAGACCTATGGTTATTTGGAAGAGAATAATACTATATACACTATTATGGAGTTTATTAATAACTCAAATGTTGAACACTATCTTGAGGGTGCTATAAAAAAAGAGGAAAAAGAAGAGATAGTTTTACCTCCCATAGAAGAGCATAGTAAAAAAGAGCGTGTAGAGGTTGAATCATCTACTTCAAAAGAAGAAAAAAAGCCAAAGTCATATATTTTTCTTAAAATACTCTCTGTCTCTGTTCTTATTATGGTTGGATTGGCGTATTACAGTTGGAATATGATTAAAACAGATAAAAGACGAGCAAAAGAACAGCATGTCTCGGTAGTCGCAGAAGTGGAGAGACCAGCTTTAAATGATGTTGAAGAGAAAAGTAAAGAGAGCATAAAAAAAGAAGAACCAAAGAGTGAAGAGAAAAAAGAAGAGCCAAAGCTTGATGAGAAAAAAGAGCGACCCTTTAATGCTTCATATATAGAAGAGGGAGAGCAAAAAACTGATACTAAAAAAGATGATGTCAAAAAAGTTGATGATGAAAAGTCTGATATTGAAAAAGATGTGTTCGATATACCAAATGAAGAAGTTTATGCAGATGAAGAAGATGTAAAAGTTACAGTTAATGAAGAGACTAAGGTTCAAGATGAGCCTAAAATAGAAGTTAAAGAACCTGTAGAGCCTAAAGTTGATATTAAAGCGTTAGGTGAGCCTATATCTTCTGTTAAGGAAGAGAATCCTAACTCTTTGGGTACACAAGTAGGTGGAGAAAATACAACAGAGAGATTCAACAGAATGTCTGTAAAAAGATTTTTAGATACATTTATAGCCTCTTCAACAAGTGGTACCATTGATGATATAGTTTCTAATTATGACTCAAAAGTTGACAGATACTTTAGTTTGAAAAATGTTAATCACAGTAAAATCCGTAAAGATAAAGTTAGCTACCAAAAGAAATGGACAAAAAGAGAGTTTCGATTGGTGGCATTTAAAATAATAAGTATCTACCGAAAAGGTAATTTTGATTATTGTGATATAAGTACGGTTACTCAGTGGACTGTATCGTCTGATGACTTTAAAACATCAGCAGGAAGAAGTAAAGGACGAATGACTTTAAAAAGAACATATGATGGCTTTAAGGTTACTTCTATTTATACTGTTAAGTAGTGATTTTAATAGAATGTCAAGTATTTTACTACTACAATTAGGAATATAAAACAATGAAGGATATATTAAATGTTAGCAGAATATAGAGCTGAAATTACAGAATTAAAACAGAGCAACACACACTTCGCAAGAGTTTTTGAAAAACACAATAAACTTGACCAAGATGTAAAAGATGCAGAGCATGGTAGAGTAGGTATGAGTGATGTTGAGATTGAAAAAATGAAGAAAGAGAAGCTTTTGTTGAAAGATGAGATGCTTAAGATGATTTTAGAGCATAAGAAAGCATAATATTATTTGATGGTGTAGTCAGGGACTACACCCTACGTGAACCTCTTTTGTAAAAAGGCATTGAGTTGGTTTGCAAAATTTTGGGCATCTTTTACTCCAAATGCCTTTGGTCCACCTGTCATTTCCCCTGCATCTCTCATCTCTTGCATAAAGTTTCTCATGGTTAGGTACTGTTTTACATTTTCAACAGAGTAAAGCTCCCCTCTATGGTCAATGGCATGGGCATTTTTACTAATGATTCGGTCAGCTAAGGGAATGTCTGCTGTAATGACCAAGTCATCAACTTCTACCATCTCCACTATTTTATGGTCAGCTTCATCAGCACCTTGTTCTACGATGAGGTACTCTATATATTTTGATTTTCCCACATTGATTTTTTTGTTGGCTATAACATAGGTTTTGATTTTTAGGCGTTCTATGGCTTTTAAAACAATGGGTTTAAGTAGGTTTGGGAATGCGTCTCCGTCTATAAATAGGGTCATTAGTT
>JALVXD010000213.1 GCA_027038295.1 Campylobacteraceae bacterium | reverse complement strand
AAGAGTATCAAGTTCAAATATGATCATTGCAACAACTGTAGGATTAATTATAACCTCAATTACTATGAGCTATGAAATTTCTCTTGCATATTTTGCAGGTGTTTTACTCTACTCTCTTATTGCGTCAGTAGATGACATTTTTAATACAAATGGAGTAAGAAGTGGTATTATGGGATTCTTATACCTAGAAGTACTAGATGCTTCATTCTCTTTCGATGGCGTTATTGGAGCATTTGCATTAAGTAGCAATATTTTCATTATCATGATAGGGTTAGGAATCGGAGCAATGTTTGTACGTTCATTAACCATCTATATGTTAAAAAACAAAACCTTAACAGAGTACCGATATTTAGAACATGGAGCCCACTATGCTATTTTGGCTTTAGCACTTATCATGTTGGTTAAAATCTTCTTCCATATTGACGAAATTATTGTTGGAACAATAGGTATAATCTTTATTGCCGTCTCAGCCTACCACTCCATTAAGGCAAACAAAATACCTGCAATTGTAAAAGTTGAAAAGTAAGACTTAATAGTAAAAAAGGAGAGAGCCTTTTGAAAGGTTTTACTCCTTATCACTAATTTTATATTAAATTATATTTTTTTTAGTATTTTTCTGTTAAACTAATAGAATAAATTCTAAAGGATAATGTTTTGAAAAATAAAACAATCAATATAAAGAAAACATTATTAGATATTTTTTTTATTCTAATTATTTATAACCTCTTTCGTGGAGTCTTTAACTCTACCCTAACACACTTAGACGAAAATATCTATTTCTCTTCCTCTTTTTTTCTCTCCTCTTTTACTAATTTAAAATTTACACTTTTATTTGGAGTTGTCACTCTATTTTTGGGTTACAATCGACATAAAATATCATGGAAATCGTTTTCAGATTATAAGGTACTTCGAGTTCTTCTTTTTGCTATTCTTTTACCTATATTTTGGGAACAATTTTTTTATGATTATAATTTTTATTTGGATACTGATGCACTTATAGATAAAACACTGCTACTTATTTTTATGATATTGGTTTTTGTGCATCCAATATTTGCTTTAATGGTTCTATTTATAGGATATATCTTCTTTCATTCTATATCTTTTCCATTTGATTCAGCTGGGGCTCACATGCCTGAGTTTACACCAATATACCACATCTTAATACTTTTTATTACCTTTTTAATGGTTAAGTCCATTAATTATTTTAAAGACATAGATACAAAACTGTTTATTTTTTTAGCACTCACCATTCATGCTTCTAACTATTTTATTCCAGGAGTAGCCAAGATAGAGATTAGCCCAGAGGGGTGGAACTGGGCTTTCAATAATGAGATTAATAACCTATTTATCTCTGCATATATTAATGGTTGGTTTGGATTCTTAGAACAGGAGACAGCACTAAATATTGTTAGCTATTTAAATAAAATTGACGTACTCTTTACTTTGAGTAATATGTTCATACAGCTAGGAGCCATATTCCTTTTATACAATAAACGTCTTACTCTTTTTATGTTTATAGTTTTTGAATTTTTTCATCTTGGTATAGTACTAATGAGTGGCATACTGTTTTGGCAATGGATTATTCTAAATTTAGGGTTTTTTTATGCCATAAAGCATTTGTCAAAAGAGAATTTAAACTTTCTTTATAATAAGAAAATGTTTAGAGTTTTTATTGCTATTGTTCTTTTATCTCCTCTGATTTATAGACCATTTGTTTTTGCTTGGTGGGATTCAAATTTTAACACTATTTATGATATTCATATTGTAACTGATGACAATAGAAGCATTAAACTTAGCAGTCAAGACATCTCACCATATGATGAGATATTTGCACAAAATGCAAAAATAAGTTTTATAGATAAAGAGCCAACCTTTGTTAATAATAGAGGAATCCTACTAAAAGATAAAAACTATTATTCAAATTGTTTTCATCTTATTTCTCGCTATTTCAAACATGTAAAACATGATGTAACGGTAGACCCTTTCCTCAATAAAAGTTTTATTATATACAAAGCATTAGAAGATGCCAAAAGCATAAAAGATGTAAAAAATGTTCTGACGAAATATGGTCATGTTGATTATTCAGAAAAGAAAAAGAAGGTTCTTGCAGATTTTCTACAACAATATTTCAAAAATTATAATAAACGAGGTAAAAAAACTCCATTATATAAAAAATTTGGAGCACCTTATATGTTGTATGATTTCACACCATCAGGCTTAAGTGGTAACCCAAAAGTCAATCATATTGATATATATAGAAAAGATGTTTGGTATGATAAATCAGAAATGGCTATTAAATCATTTGGGTATAAAAAAATTATGGAGATTCCAGTTCAATGAAAAAAATAAAACTTTATTATGATGATAAGTGTCCATTTTGTAAAGAGTATAGTAAATATATAGAGTTAAGAAAACAATATGATATAGAGATGTGTAATGCACGAGACAACTTAGATAAGATTGAAGAGTTTAGAGTTAAAGGCTATGATATCAATAATGGTATGATAGTTGAAATAGAAGATGACTCCATGCTCTATCTTGGTGCCGATGCAGCTAAAGTATTAGATTCAATGATATCTAAAAAAGGTTTTATGGACAAGGGTATGAGTTTTATTGTAAAACTACCTCTATTTAATTCCATAATTTATCCTATTATCAAAGCCATACGTATCGTTCTTTTAAAATTTTTAGGAAAAGATTACCATCTGTAGAAATAGATATATTTAAATGTTTTAATATGTTCTTTTTAATTTTTTTATATTATAATATATTATATGGTCTCCTATCGACTATAAATCTAACAAAAAGTAAAAAAGATGAAAAAATTATTATGGATAGCATTAAGCATAGGACTAAGCACACAGCTTCTATCTGCCACATCAGCCCAACCACTAACCTCTGGAAAAGCAATAGATGGAACAGTTAAACAAAAAGAGAAAAAGTACTACAACATAACTGTTCCAAAGAACAAAAGTGTTCGTGTTAACTTAACGGGGCTAGAAGCCGATATTGACTTATACATCAAAAAAGGTAATGAGGTTAGACTAAGATTTAATGATTGTTACTCATCCAATAGCAATACAGAAAATGAAGAGTGTGTTGTTAGCAATGAAGGAGAAAGCTCTATCTATACCATTATGGTAAATGGATTTAAGCAGAGTGCCTTTACTCTAAAAGCTACAGTAGATGGTTCCGAAGAGATTCCTACTTTATCAAGTGACCCCCTTGCCGATGCAATAGAGAAAAAAGAGGGAAAACAGTACAGAGTTGAAGGAAAAAAAGGTGAAACCATTACCGTAACCCTTTCAGACTTAACAGCAGATGCTGACCTACGTGTTAGAGAGGGAAGAAAAGCTGGGTTACACTCTTTTAATTGTAAATCTAACAACAGTGGTACTAAAACAGAAGAGTGTGTGATTACTCCTAAAAAAGATGCTACGGTTTATGTTCATGTTTATGGGTATCAAGCTGCTAACTATAGTTTGAAGGCTGTTAAAGGAACCACTACGACTACCCCTTGTATTACTCGTGAAGAACTACAAAGAAAAATATACAAAAATGAAGATGTTACTAAGGTTAATACTTCTTGTATTACTGATATGAGTAATCTGTTTAAAAAAGCAATCGATTTTAACCAAGATATTAGTAATTGGGATGTTTCTCATGTTACGGATATGAGAAATATGTTTGAAAGTGCTTATCATTTTAATCAAAATATTAATAAATGGAATGTTTCGAGTGTTACTAATATGAGTAGTATGTTTGTTGGTGCTCATGACTTCAATCAAAATATAAATAGCTGGGATGTTTCTAATGTTACTGATATGAGTTCCATGTTCAGTGTATTCAATACATGTTTAGATTTTAATCAAGATATTAGTAACTGGGATGTCTCTAATGTCACAAATATGCGTTATATGTTTGAGCAAAACTGCCCTAATGGATATAACTTTACCAACCATGACCTAAGTAGATGGGATGTAAAAAAAGTAACTAAGCATGATGGCTTCTTTAATGAAGATAACACTAATAACATAGAACCAAAATGGAAAGATGGAGATGTAAATTCAGCAGTAATAAATAAAGCAAAAATACATTGTTTAAACAGAGACAACAGTACTGATAATGTTCTATGTTCACTAGAAGAAGATTTGGTTTATATTTTGAGTAAAGAAGATGGTGACGATGTAATTCATACTATTTCCACTAAAGATTGGACAAATTTAAATAAAAAAATAATTAGTGCAAATTATGCTCCTGCTCAGTCTCTAAATAAATTAGAAAACACCAACTTGTTCTATGTCAAATTTGGACACTCTTCTCATTCATATTTTAACTTTTATTATTTTGTTAATAATAATATAACAAAAGTTTTAGAATGGGAGAACGATTCAAATTTCTTTACTATAGATACCCTAAAAACTATTTCAAATGGAAATAAATTATTAATTGAAAATCATAATGGTGGAGGGGATAAGTTTAGACTACTATACGATATTAGTAATTTACCAAATATCGAAGCAATAGATAAATAATTAACGAAAGCATACTTCTATCTTTATAACAGCCTATGGATGATTTAAAGATAGAAAAATCAACTCGTAGAATATACGATTAAAGAACACAACAATTATTAATATTATATAACAATTAAGTCCATTTGAGCTATAATATTTTAAATTAAATATTGGATATATAAAAATGAAATTACGACAAATAAGATAATTGATTTATGGAATTGCAACGTTCATGCCAGGGGTACATGCATTTAGAGAAAAAGCGAAAGGAACAGGGGGAACCAATACAGCTAAATATTGTTATTCTATTTGGTTAAGACACTTAGTCCTAGCGAACAAGAGTGGACTTAATTCTCATCCAAAAGTAGTAGCAGAATTAGGACCAGGTGATTCATTAGGTATTGGATTAGCAGCTTTAATCTCTGGCTCTGATAAATATTTTGCCTTTGATGTTATAGAACATGCTAACACAGAAAGGAATCTAAAAATATTTGATGAACTCATAGAACTTTTTAGAGAGAGAACTCCTATTCCTAGTGATAAAGAGTTAGCAGAGATGAAACCAGCTTTAGACCAATATAATTTTCCTATTAACATACTCGATGAAAAAAGATTAACCGAGGCATTAGAAGAATCAAGAATAAAAAAAATTAGAGATGCCATTAAAAATCCTCAGCCTAATAATGAATTTATTCAATATAAAGTTCCATGATACAATGCCAGTGTTATTGAAAAAAAATCTATTGATATGATTTTTTCTCAAGCTGTTCTTGAGCATGTTGAAGATTTAAAAAATACGTATAAATCTATGTATTCATGGTTAAAACCAACTGGTTTTATGTCACATCAAGTTGATTTTAGGTCACATGGAACCTCCCATGAATGGAATGGTCACTGGACATATTCAGATTTTCTTTGGAAACTAATAAAAGGGAAAAGAGCTTATTTAATAAATAGAGAACCCTACTCTACACATATTAAAATTTTAGAAGAAGAAGGCTTTCAAAAAGTATTTGATACCAAAAATAAATTGAAATCAAACTTAACCATAGATAAACTCTCAAAGAGATACAAAACCATGGAAAGTGATGATTTAACTACAGCAGGTGTATTTTTCCAAGCAATACTAAAGCGTTAAATTTGCTATAATCACTAAATTATTCTAATAGGGGTATTTATGCAACATTTAGTTGACACCGATGACTTTAGCGAAGAACAGATAGAAAACATTATGCACGATGCAGCAAAATTTAAAAAAGAGATGCCTTCAAAACTTTTAGAAGACAAATTACTTATAACACTCTTTTTTGAAAGTTCAACCCGAACACGTAGCTCTTTTGAAGTGGCTGCTAAACGTTTGGGGGCATCGGTGGTGCATCTTGACCCTTCCAAAAGCTCTACCAATAAAGGTGAAAGCCTAGAAGATACTTTTGAAAACTTAGCTGCCATGGAACCTGATGGAGTTATTATTCGTCATGAATTTAACAACACACCTAAAAAACTTGCCAACAAAAATCTAACACCTATTTTAAATGCAGGGGCTGGAAACTATGCCCACCCTACTCAAGCCCTCCTTGACTACTTTACTATGCTAGAACACTTTGGAGAGCTAAAAGGAAAAACCATTGCTATTGTAGGTGACATCGTAAGTTCACGTGTTGCCAGTTCAGGAATTAGACTCTTTACACGAATGGGGATGAATGTTGTACTCGTAGCACCCAAACCATTTATGCCTGACAATGACCTACCAAAATATGAAAACCTTAATGAAATTATAGATACTGTAGATATTGTGATGAGTTTAAGAGCCCAACTAGAACGTCATAAAGCTCCTATATTTGAAGACTATGACGAGTATGCCAAAGAGTATTGTATAACTAAAAACTTATTTGAAGATAGAGGTATTTTGCTACTTCATCCAGGACCAGTGATGCGTAACATTGACATAAGTGACGAAATGCTTAAAGATGAAAGATCCAAAGTACTTACCCAAGTGAAAAATGGTGTCTATGTAAGAATGGCTATATTAAAAGCTCTACTACTAGATAATTAATGGATAAAATCACAAAACTAGCAAAGAAGAGAGAACCTTTTTTATTTGTACTCTCTTATGATTTAAAAGAACAGTTTGTTCAACCACTTAGTGAACTTGATGATGATATTTTTTTTAAAATAGGTCATCAACGAAACTACCCTAAACAACCTATATCAAACTCTATAAAAAAAGCCTACTACTTAAAAAAGTATCCTCTTGATTTTACACTCTATAAACATTCATTAGATAAAGTACTAGAAGAGATACGCTCGGGTAACACCTATCTACTCAACCTAACATTTAAAACTCCTATAGAGACCAACCTCTCTTTAAAAGAGATTTTTACCTATGCAAAAGCAAAACACAAACTCTATTTTAAAGACCAATTCATCTGTTTTTCTCCTGAAAAGTTTATAGAGATAGAGAAAGAGACCATAGCTACTTATCCTATGAAAGGTACCATAGAGGCTTCACTACCAAATGCTAAAGAGAAAATACTAAGCAATGAAAAAGAGATGGCAGAACACGTAATGATAGTTGACCTTATGCGTAATGACTTAGGAATGGTTGCAACAGAGATTAAAGTAGAAAAGTTTCGTTATGTAGAAAAGATAATAGCAGGAGATAAAGAGCTTCTACAAGTTAGCTCAAAAATAACAGCAAAACTTTCAAACAATTGGCGAGAAAATTTAGGAGAACTTTTAAAGACTCTTCTCCCTGCTGGTTCTATTACAGGAACACCCAAACATAGTACCGTAAACATTATAAACCATATAGAAAATTATAATAGAGGGTTTTACACAGGAGTCTTTGGCATATTTGATGGAGAAAGTTTATACTCTGCTGTGATGATAAGATTTATTGAAAATGAAGAGGGAAAACTTTACTACAAAAGTGGAGGAGGCATCACCATAGATAGTGATGCCAAAAGTGAGTATGAAGAGCTAATAGATAAAATCTATCTGCCCTTATAAAGACACGCTATTAAAGTCCATGAACAACAAATCCAGAACCACGCTTAGCAATAAATGAACGTGCTGCACTCTCTGAAGAGAAACCAGTTAATATTGCTTTATAAAGCTTTTTACCATTTCTATTAACAGTTTTTACAAATGGTGAGTACTTAGAACTGGCAGACTCTGCTGCATTTTGAGCTTTTGAATGACTTGAAAATGCACCGATTTGAACACCTATACCATTAGATGATGCACTACTACTTCCATATGAGTTATTTGTGGTATAACTACTGTTATTACCATAAGAAGAAGATGAGTGGGAGCTACCACCAGAGACTATAAATGCTCCAGGGAAACGACTCTCTTTAAGTCTGTTTACTTCACTTGTGGAAGAGATACCTGTTATAATCACCTTATTAGGATGACCTTTTTTTACATAAGCAGAGTATTTAGGATCTAAACTTAAAGAGTTTTTAAACTCTTCTGCTGCATAGTAATCAGCCAATGCTGCAATTTGAAGATTAATACCACCACCATTACCACCTGTATTATTACTACTTGCTGGTGCAGAGTAACTATTATTTGATGATGAACCACCTGCATAAGGATCTGGATAATTATTTTCACTGGCATAAGGGTCATTATAGGCACCATTATTTGAAGCTGCTGGTTGACCATAACTTATATCACCTGATGATGATACAGGTTGACCATATGCACCTGCTGTAGTAATCTGAGTATTATCGGTTACTTCACCTGTATAAATCGAACCTGATGGAGTTACAGCTGTATTATCGTA
>JALVXD010000212.1 GCA_027038295.1 Campylobacteraceae bacterium | reverse complement strand
CTTTGAGTAGTCCACTCACACGATGATAAAAACTAAAGAAGAGTATGGCTACAAAACTGTAAAGCAGAACGGGTTCAGTTAAATCTTCTAAGGTAGTAAAGAGAATGTCCGTCGCTTGGAGTTTGTTAAAAAGCTCTGTCCCTTGGGTGGTGTTGGAAAGCAGTACAATAATCGCACTCGCCCCCAACGCATAGAGCATTCCAATAAACGCCTCAATATGTTTAACCCTATAGGTTGCAATGGCAATAAGCAATGCCCCTAAAAGTGCAAATGCAAGGGTTAACATAAAGGCGTAATGTCCCTCAAAAAAGAGCAGACTCACAGCCACCCCAATGGCTGCAAACTGCCCAATGGCAAGGTCGGTAAAGATAACCCCTCGTTTGATGATTTCTAATCCAAAAATAGTATGGATAAAGACCAACAAAATCGCCAAAATAAACGCAGGATAGAAGAGTTCTACTATTGACATAGGGTTTTACCAATGGTGGTATAAAAATCTTCTAGCGTATCTGTACCCTCAACGGCTCCAACATCATGAGGAACAACTTTTACCTCTGCTCCTGTTTTACTTGCTATAAATTGAGCTGTCTTCTTCTCATGATAGACATCTTGAAGAATGGTTGTAACTTTTTGCTCTTTCATGGTGTTGATAAGCTCTAGCGTATGTTTAGAACTTGGGCTTATGCCAGGAAGTGGCTCAATATTACCTACTTTTTCCATGCCATAAAATGCCATAGCATAGTTAAAGAGTTCATGGTACTGCACTACTTTTTTACCTTGACATGAAGCGTACTCTTTTTTGAGTTTGCTACTTAACTCTTCCATTTTAGTTTTGAACTGCTCAAAGTTTTTGTTATAAGTCGCTTTATTGCTTGGGTCAAGTTGAGAAAGTTTCATACTAATAAGCTCGGCTATGGGAACAATATTGTCAATGTTGGTCGCAAAGTGTGGGTTCCCCCCTGGGTGAACATCGCCCATGCTTCTTGAAACACTTGCTGGTTTATCCATAAGGGTAATGGCTCTACTTACATCTAAAAAGCCACTTCCTCCATTTTGAATTTTGCTGTTGTTGGCACTTCGTAAAAGAGGTGGAACCCAACCAATTTCAAGTTGCCCACCATTAATGATGAGTAAATCTTCACGTCTTAGTTTACCAATAAGTGATGGCTTAGGGGTAATAAAGTGTGGGTCAAGTTTAGGAGAGGCTAAAACGTCTACTTTGACCAAATCTCCTCCTATTCTTTTGGTTACCTCTCCTAAGTAGTTGTAGGTGGTTGCTACGTTTAGTTGGGCAAACATTGCTGTTGTTAGAAGTGTTGTTAGTGTTATGATTTTTTTCATTTTTTTGTTCCTTTAAATTTATTGTTTAAAATATTTTATCAACCGTAGGTGTGACCATGTCACACGTCAAAACCAAATATGGCATAAATTAAAATTCATAATATCCATATAATTTAAACCGAGATTTATCGTGTGACACGGTCACACCTACGAGTTTACATTATGTCAGTAGATTAAAACGCATGAGCCCCATGAGCTCCAGTCTCAACCAAGAACTCCAAAAGCACTTGATTTTCAGTCTCTCTTACACCACCAAACGATTTAGACTTATCTTGAGTCGCTTGAAGTCGAATTTTAGAGAACTCAAATGGTGAATAGGTCGCAATAGCTGAATATTTTTTAAGGTCGTCAGGCTGATTTTTAGCATTTTTATTTAAAGCATCGTATCTCGCTCCAAACTCCCAATTATTGTCTTTTTTGTAAAGTAATTGGGTGTAGTAACCACCCTGCTTTACATCATCTCTGTCTCTATAGAGGTACTCACTCTGCCACGTTAAATTACTGTAAC
>JALVXD010000211.1 GCA_027038295.1 Campylobacteraceae bacterium | reverse complement strand
TTTTATTCATCATGGTATCAACCAAATTTTTTCTAAAATCTTTTTTAGTAAGCAGGGGGTCTAACTTATCAAGATAATAAACACTCAAATGGTTAGAGGTCAACTCTTTGTCCCAAGCTGTCTTAATACGTGTTACATTATTTTCAGGAATAACCCTTGCTACCCGTTTTGGATGGTGGCTCTTCTTTAGGCCACTAAAAGTCTGTTTAATAAGCTCTTCCATCTTGCTGGTGTTAAAGTCACCCACAGCCACAAAATGCATCAGTTCAGGGCTATACCATCTTGTATAAAAGGCTTTTGCCTCCTCTACAGGAATCTCTCTGATGACCTTTTTTTTACCAATCGCCTCTTTATGAAAGTAAGGGCTATTTTTAAAAAATAGAGGCTCTTCTTGTTTAAAAATACGTTCTCCAACCCCATCACGAAGCCGTGCCTCTTCTAAAATGACCCCTCGCTCCTTGTTAAACTCCTCTTTTTCAAAGCTTATTCCCCCAGCCCAATCAGAAAAAACCGTTAAACTTCTCTCCAAATTGTCTTTTTCCAATGGAACTGTTAACATATAAATGGTTCTCTCATAACTGGTATTGGCATTCAAATCACTCCCAAAACCAACACCAATCGACTCTAAGTAGTCAATCAAATCATTTTTTTTAAAGTGTGTTGAACCATTAAACGCCATGTGTTCCACAAAATGGGCAATCCCTCGTTCGCTCTCTTGCTCTTCAAGAGAGCCAACTTTAACCAACAGACGCAACTCTGCTCTATGTTTAGGCTTTTTGTTCTGCATAATACTGTACTTAAAGCCATTGGAAAGTTCTCCCTCGATGACACTCTTCTCTTTTGGAAGAAGTTCTGAACTGAAAGGATTGGAATGGGCATAGAGAAAATAGGGAAGTAAAAAAAGCAGTAGAAGTTGTTTCATAAAATAACCTTGTAAAAATTTATTTAGAAATATACTTAAACTTTATGAACCAACTGTTAATAAGATAAGAGATTACGGTTCCTAAACCGTAATCTCTTTAATATCAGCAATCTCTCTAAAAGATTTATAGATAGATGCTACGGTATTTTTACGATTGTTTTTAACAGCTTCATCTTCTGCATTTACCATAACGTCATCAAAATAGTTGTCAAGTTTTGGTTTAAGTGCAAACATGGCTGTTAATTTCTCTTCGTAAGAGTTATACTCTTTTGCCATGGTAGCTAAATAGTCAGAGTAAAGCTCACCCTCAATTGGCTCTGTAAAAAATGCTGTATCTACGGTTAATTCATTTTCCAAATTAACCTCTTTAGAGATATTCGCCACACGTTTAAAGGTAGAAACTTGCTCTTTAAAGCTCTCGCTTGAGACAATATTGTTTAGTGCCGATACCTTTTTAGCTATCTCATTTATATCTCGCTCACCAGACTCTAAAACAGCCATAATAACCGAGGGATTTGCCTCTAAAGACTTTTTGATTCTCTCGATGATGAACTCTTCTAGCTTCGCTACATCATACCCTTCATACAACTCATTTAACATAGAGAGTATTTCATCTATATTAAATGGCAAGTCATACGTGGTCACCATACGAACAATTCCATTAACTGCTCTACGTAAGGCAAATGGGTCTTTTGAACCTGTTGGGATTTTTCCTACAGAAAAAAGTCCTACTAAAGTATCAAGCTTAATCGCCATGGCAACAATGGCTGAAAAGGTAGAACTTGGAAGCTCTGCACCCTCACCTAATGGAAAGTACTGCTCTTTAATGGCTTGTGACACCAAGGCATCTTTTCCTAAGGCTTTAGCGTAGTAGTACCCCATAAGACCTTGAAGCTCTGTAAACTCATAGACCATTTCAGAAGTTAAGTCGGCTTTTGCTAAAGATACTGTCTCGTCCATAAGGGTTATAAGTTCAGAAGCATTTTTACCTGTCTCTTTCTCTACTTGCTCTATATATAAAGAGAGTAGTTTCCCTGCTATGTTTTTTTCACGGTTGATTTTATCGGTTAAAGAACCTAAACCATCCATAAAGGTAATCTTTTCAAGACCATCTGTTACAAGACCTCGTTTTAAGTCATTGTGGTAAAAGAAGAGTCCATCGGCGAGTCTTGGTTTAAGTACACGCTCATTTCCTGCTACTACTTTACTGTAGTCATCGGTTACTGCATTTGAAACTACTATGAACTTGTTAGAGAGTTTCTCATTTTCAAAGACTGCAAAGTAACGCTGATGCTCTTTCATAGAAGCGATAATAGCTTCAGGTGGCAACTCTAAAAACAACTCATCAAATGAACCAAGAAGTGCTTTAGGATTCTCTGTAATGGCAACGATTTCTGCTAAAAGGTCAGTATCTCTCTCTATGGTGATATTATGCTCTTTCTCTAAAGCATCAAACTCTTTAACTATTTTTGCTTCTCTATCTTTTGGATATAGCGATACTTTTCCATCAGCTAGAACTTTGTCATAACTCTCTATGGTTGGCACTTCTACAGCGTCAAAGTTTACCATACGGTGAACATAAGTTTTTGTATCTGATTTTACACCAAAAAGCTCTACAGGCACAGAAGCATCACCCAATCGAACTTGCAACCAACGAATAGGTCTTATAAACTCATCGGTTCTTGAACCCCAACGCATCATTTTACCAAAGCTCATAGAGGCTACCCATTTACCTATCATTGCTTCTAATAGCTCTGTTGTGTTGGTTCCAGCTTCCTCTTTTTTAAAGTAGAGAACCTCTTTACCCTTTTTTTCTATGGTAGAGAGCTCATCAAAACTCACACCACATTTACGTGCAAAACCCTCACCTGCTTTGGTCACTTCTCCATCTCTCTTAGCAGCCATCATAGGTGGTCCAAAAAACTCTACGGTGCTATCTTCTTGTTGTGTAGCAATGTTCTGCTTAATCACCAAACGACGTGGCGTATAGATAAACTCAAAATCACTCTTTAAACGATACTCAGTTAAAATATCTTTCCATGATTTTTCTATATTGTTTACAATTTTCAGTAGTGGTATAGCTGGTAGTTCTTCTACACCGATTTCTATAAGAAGTGGTTTTGTCATTTCGCGTTATCCTAGTTAATAAATAATAACGCGATTTTATCTAAAAGTTGATAAATGAGGGGTTAGCTTAGATTTTAAACATCTCTTTGTAAAGTTCTTGAATATCTCTTTTCTCTTTATAATCTATCTCATCGCCTATCTCTATAGTTACAGTTTGCTCAATATTTTTTTCATTTAAGGCTACGCCTAAAGCTTTGTCGGTATGCGTTCTTATGTATACAGGTAAGATAGGAAGTCTATTTTTCAGAGCAATAATCCGAAACCCTTCTTTAAACTCTATAAGTGAGGCTTCGCTCTTATTACGTGTTCCCTCAGGAAAAATAAAAATAGAGTTTCCTTTTTTAACCTCTGATTTAATCTCTGAAAAGAAACCACTCATCTGACTCTGCTCTCTGTCTAAAAGAACAGCCCCCCCATTACGAACAAACATCCCAAAAAATGGAGAGTTATAGAGCTCTTTTTTAGAAATCCATAAACCAAATATATTGGTATGCGTCAATGCCATTTCTACAATAAGGGGGTCAATAATCCCTCTATGGTTTGAAAGAAGAAGATATTGCTTATTTGAATCCAATTTTTCAGCATTTTGTACTTCAACCGATATCTTGAGCTTCTTAAGAAGTGTTGCTGCATACTCATGTCTTACACGTTTTTTATCGAGAGATTCTTTTATTTTTTTTAATTTAAAACCATAAAGATTGGTTAGAAACAATGCGTAGATTGCCAGTTTTATTTTTTGAAAGTTCATTACTATTTCCTATTTTTTTATAAGAAATAGATTATAGCTAAAGTAGAGGGAATTTACCCTAATAAATTAAGGCTATCAAAGCTCCCACCTGTTAAAACTTCTGGGTTTTCTATACCATAGAGTTTATAGAGTGTCGAAGCGATGCTAATTGGCTCGAACCAGTATGTATTTGGCTTGGGTTTTAGCCATAAACGGTTTAGACTACCCGTGGCATCGACAACAGTCTCTCCTACTACTCCCTTATGGCTAAAGTAATCTTTTCCACCAAGTATATATAAATTTTGTAAATTGCCATGGTCCCAACCATTTGCAGAGTTTAAATTTACATTTCTACCAAACTCTGCGAAAACCATAATGTTTATTTTACCCTCTTTTCCAATCGCTTTTAAATGTGCCATAGCAGAGTGTAATGTAGCAAAAAGATTGTTCATTCTACTCACATAATCTCTTGCATTACTATGGTCATCCCAACCACCTAAACCACCTGTTCCGAGTGTTACTATTTTGGTATCTGGATTTTTATTTAACAATTTTATTGCTGCTTCAATTTTTTTAGAAAACTGATTATCCGTGTAAGAATTTTCACCTAAATCAGGAGTTTGCTCTTTTTTAATTTCATCTATAAAATGTTCTAATTCTCCCCGTTTTGAAAATGCATCTTTAATTTTTCCTTGACGGTTATGACTTTGTGATAAGGTATCCATATCTTTACTAAATTTTGGGTCAAAACCACCATTTTCATCGGTATCGTTATACTGTTCTTTCTTTCGCTCTTCTCTTGTATAGTAGAACCACTCTCTTACACTCCATCTATCTCTTGTATATGGATTATCTAAATTTTCATTAATGGCAGTGGGTTTCAGATAACTTTTAAGAGGTCTATTTAAAGGTGCATAGAAAGTTGACTCTCCATCTAGTGTAACAAATGGCATGAGTGTATTGTTGTCTATTGCACCTTTATTGTCTAAAATTTCTGCAAGGTTTGTAATAACTCCACCACCTTTTGTATCAAAAGAGCCTTTTTGGTTTTGCTCCGTGCAAAGCCCATGAGATTTATTGTTATTTTGCTCTCTAATTGCTGAGTAACAGCATCTATATAGAGTCATATCGCCATTGGTTAGCAGTTTCTCCATATAGTCACCTCCAGCCTCTTTCCAGCATCCATTTTTTGTTTTGCTAATACTTCTAAAGTAACCATTGTAACTATTTTGAGAGTTTTGCTCTATCTCTTCTATATTGGTGATATTACCAGAGAGTTGACTTGCTCCACCATACATATTTATTATAATTGTTTGTGCCGAATTTTCATTAAATGTAGCTTTTGAAAAGTTTACATCACCCACATCAAACTCTTTTGCTTTCAAAAAATCTGGAAACAAAATAGCAGAACATGCTAATGTAGATAGTTTTATAAAGTCTCTTCTTTTCATTACTTTACCTCCCTTTGGCTGTATGTTTCACCAAGTCTTGAAATATAATCCAATACAGTTATAACAATACGATACTTATTTTCTTCTCTTCGTCTCTCTTGGTCATCTACGTCATCACGAGTTACAAACATATTAAACTCAGATTTAAATAACTCTTTTCCATCTCTTGCTTCTATAATATGACTTTTAAAAAACTGCTGCTCATCCTCTTTTGCATCTCTACCCAATATTGTTTCAAATAGGTAAGTGACCAAAGCCCTTAGACTAACTACATCATCTCTACTATCATAGGAGAATTTATCAAAATCTACAAAACTATCTTGCCAACCAGTATAGCTCCATGAATCATGATTTGTTTCTGTAGCTTTAGTGTGTCGAAGTAACATACTCATCCGAATATATTTATTATAATAGGCAAAAGATAAGGTATCTAATGGAACTCTATCTATTTTTCCCAATTTATATTTCATAGATGCCTGATGCATACTTTCTAAATATCTTCGTAATACCAACATACCATCTCTGCGTACTCTATAATTCATCTTTTTTGCCAAAGAGAAAAAAGTCTCTTCTGCACTTTGGGCTCTATAGTTGTTAAGTAAATACTCTTTAGAGAAGAGAATTTGAGTTAAAACATCTTGCCAAGTTTCTGTTTTGCTAGAGACAATTTTAGTAGCAATATTAGCTCTCTCTTGAGCTGTTTTATTAGGAAAAAAGAAGTCAACAAGTCTATTGATGACTCCACGGGTAAAGGCTGAAGATTTAACCAGCTCTCTATAAAAATCTTCTCCTGTGTAGATGGTTGTACCAAAAAGTTCAATGGGTTTTCTGTTCTTATTTAGCCCTACCTCTAGTGTATCACCATCTGAATTTAAACTCCAATTTTTCAAAGCTTGTCCTGCTAGTGGTACATGCGAATCTTTACTATCTTGTAGATAAATTTCAAGCATCTCTCTACCATTATCTTCAGGGCTTCTAAAGCGACGCCAGTTATCTTCACTCATCATATGTACATAGGTTATAAACCTCATGCCACTATCTACTCCTAACATATTTACCAAATGATTATAGACACGTGAAATATTGGGGGTATGTGTATTTGTAAGTTCATAAGAGGGTGAAAAAAGAATGGTTTGAGTCAAAATATAAGCTATCCAATTGTTGTAAAAATATTTATCTAACTTTTTAGCTGCATAAAAACGAGCTAAAATTGTATTAATCTGTGGTAATTCCCACTCTTTTGTATATTGTTTAAATATTTCATTATCTAAAATATAATTTTCTAGCCACTCTTTGTCAGTACTATCTACATTTAAACCATTTTGTATATCACTTATAAAAGTTCCACTGTCTATTTTTTCTTTTAACTCTTTTAGAGGGTAAGCAAAAAATAGTGAATTTAGCAATTTATTGGCAACTTGTAGTTTTTGTGCATCATTTAGGGTATTAAATTCACGGTCATTAAGTTGCACTAATTTATAAGAAGAAGTGGGTAGATTTTTATGATAAAAAACCAACCCTTTATAAGAAGTTCTTAAGAATTCATCATCTGAAGCATCACCATTATTTATGGTTTCATTAACATCACTTTCAGGAATAGTAGTTGTTCCTAAAACTCCACTATTGGTTGTACTTTTAGTATCGTTGCCATTTGTTCCACTACCACAGCCTAAAAACAACAATGTCAATGTAACAGTAGAGAAATAAGTAAGAAGTCGTTTTTGCATAATCTACCCTTTTAACTCAGAATTTTTATATCCTGAGTATGTTTTGTAAATTATACTTAAATTTATTTAAAGTATTAATAAACTTATTTAAAATAAAATTAAGTAGAGAGACAATCCCTACCCAACCATAGCTTCCAATTCATCTTTAGAAACTTTGTTAAAGTTAAGATACTTGTAAATCTCATCTGTCATTTCAGGTTTGATTTTGTCTGCAACGACTTCAAGGTACTCAGCAGCAGTTGGTAACTTACCTTTAAGTGCAACTACAGCTGCCAGTTCTGCTGAACCAAGGTAAACTTGTGAACCTTTTCCAAGTCTGTTGTCGAAGTTTCTAGTAGATGTAGAGAATACCCATGCATTTTGTGCAACAGCAGCTTGGTTACCCATACAGAGTGAACAACCTGGAATCTCTGTTCTTGCTCCAGCCATACCAAATACAGAGTAGTAACCCTCTTCTTGAAGTGTCTTCTCATCCATTTTAGTTGGAGGACAAATCCATAGTTTGTTAGCCACAGCACCTTCACCTCTAAGAATCTCAGCGTGAGCTCTGAAAAGTCCGATATTTGTCATACAAGAACCAACGAAAACCTCATCAATCTCTGTTCTCAACCCTGCTTCATGAATCTCTGAAAGAGTTTTAACATCATCTGGGTCATTTGGACAAGCCAAGATAGGCTCTGTGATTTTGTTCATATCAATCTCAATAACAGCAGCATACTCTGCATCTGGGTCAGCTTTTAGAAGCTCTGGGTTTTTAATCCACTCTTTCATTTTATCAGCTCTTCTTTGGAGAGTTGCTGCATCTTGGTAGCCTTGCTTGATAAGCTCTTCTATTAGAACAATATTTGACTCTAAGTACTCGATGATAGGCTCTTTGTCAAGCTTAACGGTACAAGCAGCAGCACTTCTCTCAGCAGATGCATCACTTAACTCAAATGCTTGTTCACACTTAAGTTGCTCTAACCCTTCAATTTCAAGAACACGTCCAGAGAAAATGTTTTTCTTACCTGCTTTAGCAACAGTTAAAAGACCATCTTTAATCGCTTGATGAGGAATAGCATTTACCATATCTCTTAGTGTAATTCCTGGTTGCATTTCACCTGTAAATCTTACAAGAACAGACTCAGGCATAGTAAGAGGCATCATACCTGTCACACCTGCAAAGGCAACAAGACCAGACCCAGCAGGGAAAGAGATACCTATTGGGAATCTTGTATGGCTATCTCCACCTGTTCCTACTGTATCAGGTAAACAGAGTCTATTTAACCATGAGTGGATAACACCATCACCTGGTCTTAAGATAAACCCTTTTCTCTCTGTCCAAAATTTTGGAAGTGTATGCTGTAGCTCAATATCAGCAGGTTTTGGATAAGCAGCAGTATGACAGAATGTTTGAAGAACCATATCTGCACCAAAACTAAGGGCAGCTAAATCTTTAATCTCATCTCG
>JALVXD010000210.1 GCA_027038295.1 Campylobacteraceae bacterium | reverse complement strand
AAAAGGAAAAAAAGATGCTAAAAAAACTAATACTACTACTAACCCTAACAACTCTACTCTTCAGTGATAGCAATATCACTGAAGAGACTATATCTCCCTATGTAAAAAAGGAGTTTCTCATAGTTAAGTCAACCACGAGCTATAAAGAGGCAAAAAAATACTCTGAAAAAATCTCTAAAAAGCTAAATATCAAAATAGATTTTAGAGGTTTGAGCTTTCATAAAAAGGACTTTTTGACCTTTTCTAAAGAGGTCTGTAATAATGAGTTTGATGAAGAGTCATGTTACGTGGGGCGAGGGCGTGATGATGATGGAGAATACATTAGTATAGAACATACGAACTATTATGAAGAGTTTACAAATGGCTACTACATCGTGGTAGTAGCTACAGGAGAAGATGTCTCTAAAAGTTTGAAGAAAGTAAAAAAAGAGATTTCAGATGCTTATGTAAAAAGTGCTAAAGTCTATATGGGGTGTATGCATTAGAGTTCAAGCCTACTTAATAAAATCTAATTATTTTACATAAATATGCTCAAGAATAGCTATATTATAATAAGTTATAAGTATAATTCATAAAAAAGGATAAATGATGAAAAAAATACTTTTAGCGTTTTTAGCGTTTGGTACATTGAGTTATGCAGGGGGTTGCCTTCTAGTTCAGTCTAATGACATGAATGTAACATGGAAAGCATACAAAACACTAGCAAAGCTTGGTGTGGCTGGGGAGTTTACTTCTGTAGAGTATAAAGCCAATAAAAAAGAGGGTAAGAACTTTAAAGAGTTGTTGGTAGGTTCTACCGTTTCTATAGACTTGTCTAAAATAGATACAAAAAATGAAGGGCGAGATAAAACCTTGGTTGAGAGTTTTTTTGGAAAGCTTAATGGGAAAACTATAGAGGGTAAAATAGTTGGAATAAAAGCAAAAAAACGTGAAAAAGGAGAACCATATACAGGTTCACTAGATGTTAATATAAGCATGAATGAGAAGACATTACTTATTCCTATGAGTTATCATTATGAGAAAGAGAATTTCAAAGCTATAGGGACTATAGATATCTTTGATTTTCAAGCTCAGTCTGCATTGAGTAGTATCAATAAAAGTTGTTACGATTTACATAAGGGAAAGACATGGAATGATGTAACAATATCGTTTGCAACTACGATAAAAGCAACACTTTGTGATGGTAAAATAGAAGAGAAAAAAGCTAAATAATAGTATACTCCCAAAGTTAAAAAAGGATTGGATAGATGAAAGAGAGTAATAAGGTACTTTTATATGGTTTATTGGCTTCTATTTTACTTATTTTACTTTGTTTGTATGCTCATCAAGATGAATTTATAAATGAAAAAAATGATGTAATATCAGAGTTTGAGAAGAGAGATGAACCTGTATATGATTTAGAAAGTGTACAAAAAGAGATAGCAAAAAATGAAATTTTAGCAAAGGCTGAAGTTAAAGCAAAAGAGCCTGAGAAAAAAGTAGTTCCAGCTAATAAAGCAACAGTTGAAGAGACTACTGAGGAAAATGAAAACAAAACTTTTACTAAAAATAGTACGGTAGAAGAAGAGAATGCTTCACATAAAACTGTAATGAGAACTATTTTTAAAAACAAAGAAGAGATAAAATTAAGAGAGCATCCAAAAGTCAAGCATGTTGAGAAGATAAAAGAGGTAGACAAAAATCTTCCTATAGAAGACAATAAACCTCTTGTAGATAATGAAAAGTCTAAAAAGAAACAAGAGAAAAAGAGTGCAAAAAAAGAGAAGCATAGAAGTATTGCGTCTGTTCAAAAAAGCATCTCAGAAATTACAAATCGTAATATCTCTTTTTATAAAAACAAAGCAGAGCTTACAAGTAAAAGTAAAGCTACATTAAATAAGGTAGTAAAACTTCTAAAAACTGTACCAAATGCTAAAATAGTAGTTAAAGGTTATACCGATGCAAGTGGTAAGGCAAAAACCAACCTTTGGATAAGTGAAAAACGTGCCAAAAGTGTAAGAAAATACTTGGGACAACATGGAATTCCACTTAAAAACATCGTAGCAAAAGGTATTGGTGAGAGTGAACTGCTTTATGGAGACAAGCCATACAGTGCACTTAATAGACGTGTCGAAATAGAGATAAAAAGGAAATAGAATGGAAGAAATAATAGGGAAAATAGTACTGTGTTTAGTGATAGCATTGTTGTTGGGTTTTTTGATTGGTTGGTTGTTTTCAAAAGCACTTGGGAGTCAGGACAATCATAAAGATGATGCACTATTTGATGAGTTAGATAGTAAGCTCGACAGTAAGTTAAGTATTGAACTTGCAGAGTTAGAGGTAAAGTATGAAAAAGAGAAGGCTATGGTTGCTGAATATTCTATGAAAAATAGAGAATTAAAAGGTGAATTAATGAAGAAAATCTCTCTTCTTGAGAGTACGTCAAATACATTAAAAAATCTTCAAACAGATACAATGACTAATCAAGATAAAAGTAGTACTTTTGGTGCAAATCAAATTAGAGAACTTAAAAATCTCTTAGATAAGAAAAACAGAGAACTTTTAGAGTTTGAGTCTGTATTGATTAAAGCAGAAGAGACTATTAATGAGTTAAAGAATACGAAGTAGACTGTTTCTATGCATCAAGTAAGTCTAAATGAGTTTAATGATGCAGTAGAGAGTTTAGAGCTTCTCTCTTTAACCAGTAGAGAGTATGTACGTAAAAAGTATTTGAAGCTCTCACGACAATACCACCCAGATATGGAGGGTGGCTCCACAGAAAAATTTCAGGAGATTCAAGAAGCCTATGAAATTTTAGTAGAGTATATGGACAATTTTCGTTTTGTTTTCGATGAGCATGAGTTTAAACAACAAAATCCAATTTTGGTCAATGTTGAGCAAAATTGGTTAGAGGGGCGTTAATCTTGAGGATTCGCTTTTAGCCACTCACTTATGCTTTGCATCTCTTCGATGCTTTTAGGCTTGACATGGAGTACTTCGGCGATACTTCTTACCCCCATAGAGAGTAGATATTGTAAATTGTCATCAAAGGTTGCATTTTCGATAATAAAGATATTGTCTTTATGCACTTCAAACATATACCCACCATTTGGGATAGGGGTCATAGAGAGCGTTACGGTATAGTGGTCTTTAATAATACTCTCTTTTTGCGAATACATAAGCCCTATATTATACCCCTCATTTGCAAAACCTCTTATGGCAACGACTAAAACTTTGTTGGCTCCCTCTTTTGAAGAGTTGAAAATTCCTATAATGTCTTTGAGCGTTGAGAACCCAGGAATGTCATGAAAGAGAGACTCTACATAGTGGGCTATTTGAGTCTTAATAAGGTAACCAATGATGTATAAGATAAGAATAAAAACAAAAACTACACCAATTATCCATAAAAATTCATTGTTTTGAGGGTTAACTCCGATGAGGTTTAAAAATGAATTGACTATAAGGTCTATCTTCTCATAAAGCCAAAAGATTATCATGAGAATTGCTGCGATAGGTAGAATCCAAAATAGCCCTTGAATGGTTCTATTTTTGAATTTTTCGGTGAATGTTTTTTTGGTTTCTTGGTTTTCCATATATTTCCTTTGTAATAAAATATTATAATGTTTTAAACTTTAAATAATTAATGTTCGGTGTTACCGAACCTACATTGCAATAAGCTTTAACACTTGTGAAACACCCAAGCCCATAAATGTTCCTACTATGTAGCCCATCATTGCCATAAGCACCCCAATAGGAATAAGTGCCTTATGGTAAGCACCAGCTAAAATAGGAGCTGAGGCAACGCCACCAATGTTGGCTAAAGAGGCAACACCTAAAGAGAATAAGTCCAGTTTAAAGATTTTGGCAAAAATGACCATAACCATGGCATGAATAAGAATAATCATAAAACCAGCTACAATATAAAGAGGAGCTTGTGCAAGTTCTGCAAAGTTGGCACGTGAAGCAATAAGTGCAACGATGAGATAGAGCATGATATTTGCTAAGGGTTCGGCAGAGGCTTCTTTACTAAGGGGAGTCATTCCTAAAGCTATACCAGCTAGAGTAGCAAAGATAACCATCCAAGTGGTATTGGTTAAAAAACTTGTAGTAGGAAGTAGGGGTGCTACCTGTTGAGCTACTACAGAGACCATAAGGGCTAGACCGAGCATCATAAAAAGAGCAGGAAAGGTTATCGGTTCTTTCTCTTTTTGGGCATTTAGTGTAGAGCTTAATTTCTCTAAGATGTCACCATCTGCTTTTGTCCATTTATTAAAACTTTTTGCAAAAGGGACAAGAGCTAAAAGAATCATAACCCAAATAGCATAGTCGATAGAATCAATAAGTAATACATACCCCATTTTAGAGTCAGGTAGTTCCAGTGCTGATTGAATAGCAACCATATTACCCGTACCACCCATCCATGAACCACTCAATGCACCAAAGGCTCTCCATGCCCCCTCTTCAAAGAAGCCATTCATAATGGTAAACATAATGATAAATCCTAATGAGATACTAATAGAGGCTAAAAAGAAAGTAAGCAGGATTTTTTTACCCAGTTTAAATATTTTTCGTATATCACTTTGAAGTAGCATTAAAAATATCATGGCAGGAAGAAGGTTTGACTTAAAGACTTTATAGGCAGAGTTTATCTCATCGGTTTTCTCCCATAGACCTAAAGTAGAAAGGGTCATTACCAAAAAGTATAAAATAACGATGGTAGGTAAGTATTCAAAAAAGTTGGCTTTTGTTTTAGTTTGTATGTATACAAGCATTGAAGCTATAAAAATTAAAAGGCTTAAGTAGGGAAAGGCTGTTGTAATCATTTGTATTCCAGTTTTTAATATATGTAATTATATCAAAAACTCTTTTCTTAAAGTTTTTTGATTATAATAAAGTTATCAAAGGAGTTTACATGTCATTAAGTATGAGTATTGATAAGCTTTTAAATAGCAATGAAGAGGTTTTTGAGAATATATTAAAAAAGCTGTTCATGGAAAACTTATCAAATAGTAAAAAAGAGTTAGCATCAAGATATAAATTTAATAAAAAACTTTATGAAGCCATAGAATATACACTTTTAAAACTTAAAAAAGAAGAGGGAGTTATTAGTAGATTTCTCTATAGCTCTTTTGGAGTAGGTAAAAAGAAAAATAAGCGTAGAAAACATCTTATTTTATTAGGTACACAATTGAATACAGAGATAGATAATCTTGAAAAAAATATTCAAAGAGTTAAAATTTACTATGAAAACGCTGTTAGTAGTTCAATAGCTCTCACCAAGCTTAGTGAGAGTTTTGGTAAAAAGGTCTATATGATAGAAGATGATGCTTTAGCAGATAAGTGTAATAAATATTTAAGAAGAACCTATATCTATACAGATGAGGTAAATAGGTCTAAAAAAGATTTGGATTTAAAGAGTATTTTTTTAGAAAGTTCATTGGATAAATATAAAACTTTATTGAAAAAAATACCACGCTATCAAGAGCTACAAAATGAAAAACATCTCTTAGAAAATAAAAAATAGTTCTACTCTAATTCAGCCAATTGAGGAGTATATTTTTCCTCAATTGCATCCAATTCATTAGACGCTATTTCTAAGCGTTCAAAGAGTTCATCAATTTCAGCTTGAAGTTTTCCTATATTTTGCGATGCTTCTATCATGCTAGAGTTATCAGCAGTGTTTGAAGCTTCTGTTAGCTTTTCATTTTCGCTCTCTAGTTGCTCTTCAAGCTCCATGATTTTCTCTTCACAAAACTCTAGCTCTTTTTTATGTGGAGCATTTTCTTTACTTCTTGCTATTGTTAGCTCTTTTTTAAGGCGTTTTTTCTCTTTGTTGTCGATTTTTGGTTTGGTTGTTTTGCTTGGTTTTGGGTCGACACATCGGTCGACTCCTACACTCTCCTCTTCCCAACCTATTTTTTCTAAGAACTCATCATAGTTTCCATCAAAATATTCTGCTCCACCCTTATGAAAAATAATCAATGCATCAGCCAAACGTCGTAAAAGCATCTCAGAGTGGGTAACCATTATAGTTGAGCCTTTAAACTTCTCTATGGCAGAACAGAGTGAGTCTATGGAGTACATATCTAAGTGGTTGGTAGGTTCATCTAGTAGCAGTAGGTTAGCCTCTGTAGCGATGATTTTACCAAGCATTACACGGCTTCTCTCTCCACCTGAAAGTACAGAGATTTTTTTGTCAGCTAACTCTCCTGAAAACATCATGGTTCCACAGATGCTTCTGGTCTCTGCAATGCCAAGCTTTAGACTTACAGAAGAGATTTCATCTATAATGGTCGATGAGGTGTTGAGTCGTTCAATGTTGGTCTGTCCAAAGTGTGCCATGCTGGTAGAGGGGTGAAACTTTAGCTCTCCACCTTGCTGTGGAAGTTCTCCAGCTATATAGTTTAGAAGTGTTGACTTACCCTTACCATTTTTACCGATAATGGCTAAAGTTTTTCCATTTTCTAAAACAAAGGAGACATCGTTAAAAAGCTTTTCATCTTCTTTATATCCAAAACCTAAATTTTCAGCACGTAGATTTATCTTAGCTGGGGTCTCTTTGTAGTTGAAGCTAAAGTTTAGGTTGCTCTCACTCTCTAAGCTCTCCATGTCGTCCATTTTATCAAGAATCTTCTGTTTAGATTGAGCAAGAGCAGCAGTTGAAGCTCTTGCTTTGTTTTTCGCCACAAACTCCTCTAGCTCTTTACGCTTCTTCTCTTGATTTTGTCTAGTTTTTTCGTAAGTCTCATCACTAAGAGCAAGTGTCTCATCATATTTTTTAGTGTCACCTTGAATCATATGGAGCATCTTTCTTTGAATCCCCATGGTATGTGTAGTAACAGCATCCATAAATTCACGGTCGTGGGTAATGAGAATAACCTCACCCTCAAAATTACGAATAAATTGTTTAAGCCAACGTAAAGAGAGTAAGTCAAGGTAGTTGGTAGGCTCATCTAGTAGTAGCATGTTGGGTTCAGTAGCTAGAAGTTTGGCAAGATTGATTCGTATTTGATACCCACCTGAAAAACTTATGGGGTCTTTTTCTAAATCTTCTGTTGTAAAGCCCAGTCCAAAAAGAATTTTTTCTATTTTATAAAAGTTATACTGCTCCTCTTCACTTAAAACCAATGAACACTCTTCTCTCACCGTTGGTTCAGTAAATACCAAGTGCTGTTTGAGTGTTCCTATTTTATAGTTTTTGGGAATAGATACATCACCACTATCATGGCTCTCTTCATTTAAAATAATTTTAAATAGTGTAGATTTACCTGAACCATTACGCCCTATAAGTCCTATTTTTTGGTTAGAGTTCATTTTTAGGTTAAGGTTTTTAAAGAGTGTCTGTCCACCGAAGCTTTTGCTTAGATTTGTTAGTTGTATCATTGGGTTCCATTGTATAAAAAAATTAACAATATTATATCAAATTATATAATTATTTTTTAGTTAGATTATAGTAAAATGAATTTATTATAAATATAAGGACAGATAATGAAACTTTTTAAATATGTAATATTACTTAGTATAGTAGGTTTAACTTCACTTTTTGCTACAGAGTATACGGTAGATACAAAAGCGTCAATGGTGACTTTTAAAATACGCCATGCTGTAGTGGCAAAGGTAGAGGGAAAATTCAATGAGTTATCTGGAAGCTATAATTATGATGAAAATAGCAGTACCTTTAGCTCATTTGTAGGTGAAGTTAAAACTGCTTCAATTGATACGGATGATGTCTATCGAGACAAGCACCTTAAAGAGAAAGTTTTTGAGGTTGAAAAGTATCCAACAATGAAGTTAGAGTTGGTAAAACAAGATGGCAATAGCTTTGAGACTGATTTAACCATCAAGGACATAACTAAACGGGTGAGTATGACTATCTCATTGGTCGCTGATGTTAAAAATATGTTTATACTCTCAGGAAAAATAAACCGTAAAGATTTTGGCTTAACTTTTTCCGATACTTCAAAAATAGGTGACATGACTGTTGGAGATGAAGTAAAGATAAATATTTTGTTTGGTGCAGAATAGAAGTATAGATTACGACAATCTATCTCTAAAATCCTCATAACCAAACTCTTTAACGAGTTTAATCGAACCATCTAGTTGCTTAATGGCTATAGATGGTAGAGGCACACCATTGAAGGTTGTAACCTTTACCATAGTGTAGTGCATTTGGTCTTCAAATATTACTTTGTCACCTATTTTTAGAGGTTCATCAAAAGAGTAGTCTCCCATAACATCTCCTGCTAGGCATGTGTTTCCTGCCAATCTGTAAGTATACTTTTTCTCTCCTGCTTTAGCACCATTTCGTACTTCTGCTCTATAGGGCATAATGATAGTGTCAGGCATATGGGCTTCTGCTGATGTGTCTAGTATGGTTATATCTATGCCATTATGAACGATGTCAAGTACAGATGTAACCAGTGTTCCTGTCTCCCAACCTACAGCCTCTCCTGGTTCTAGGTAGATTTGTAAATGAGGGTATCTACTTTGAAAGCTCTTTATAATGCTTATGAGTCTCTCTATGT
>JALVXD010000209.1 GCA_027038295.1 Campylobacteraceae bacterium | reverse complement strand
TAAATGCTTCTACATTAAAAGATGGTATGACCATTTTAGAAGATGATGCTCATACAGCACGTTTCTTACAAACATTAGACAGAGATGGAAATGCAAGTAATGGAATAGAGGTACCAGCTTCAGCAAAATCACTAGATATTAATGAAGTACCAAAAGAGGATGCTGTTTTAGCTAGTGTTCGTGATGATATGAAAGCTAAAGATAAAGATTACAGAGGAAGAGTTGTTACCGTTGAAGAGACACAAGCTCACCTTACACAAACAAGAGAAGAGATAAAAGATAAAAACTTAGAGACTCAATATACAAGAGGTACATCAAAAGAGCAAACTAAAGCCTATTTTGGAGATAAAGAAAATAACCTTATTGTTGTGGTAGATGTTGAAAATATGAAAGTTCTTGAAAAAGTTCCAACAGGTAACAGCGTAAGTTATGCAGCAGAGGTTGTTAAAACTAAAGATTCTCATGGTTCATCAACACCAAAAATGTATGTTGACAACAGAGGAAGTAATGCCATTGGTGTATTAGATTCTGCTACAAATACCATTACAAAAGATATTCCTTTAGCGTTTCACCCAAGAAGTATTGCTGTTCAAAAAGAGACAGGTTTAGTTGCTGTTTCAGGTGTTGACAAAGCGATGGTAGCCATTATAGACAGTAAAACAGATACAGTGATTGCAACCGTTGGAAATGATACAGTAACAGCACCTACAAATAGTGGACACAGCTATTTAGCTAGTGGAACAATGGCTTCAGGACATCCACACTGGTTAAATGAGAATCATTTTGTATTGATTGACCGTCAAAATAAATCAATCTCTACTTACAAAATTGAGAAAAACAGTAACGGTGACTGGAATACAACAAAAGTAAATGAGATAACAACCCCATCACCTGTTCATAACCTTGTTCCACCAGAAGTTCATGGACAGCATGGTAAAAAACATGGAGAGCAGACATCAACAGTGTTCTATGCAACAGCAGAGGGTGCAACAGGCATTTACCCATCAGTTTTAAAGTTAGAGTTTTTAGAGGGTCAAGGGCTGTCTATTGCTGAAAATTTAGAGATTAAAAAAGAGGGTCTATCTGCCGATGTAATGGGTGTACACCATCTTAACTTCTTAAAAGACCAAAAGACTATTTATGTTGGTTCAGATGAAGGAAATCTTTTTATAGTTGACTACAGTACATCACCAATGAGCATTGTTAAAACAGTTAAAGCAGGAATGGGTGCAGGTCATACTGATGAGATGAAACATAACAACATTGCTGTGGTTATTAACCATAAAGACAGTTTCATTACTCTTATGAACACACTAACAAATGAAAAAATAGCTGACATTGAAGTAAGTAAATTGGCAAAAGATGAATTAGGTTCAGTTCAAACACAATCTCACCCTAAATACCACTTCTCTAAAGATGGTCGTTACTTCTATATGTTCTTAACTGAAGAGGGTGCTTTTGTCAAAGTAGATTTAACAGCTAAAAAAGTTGTAGATTATCTGGCTATTGGTGGAAAACTGGCTATGGGTTCTTTTGTTGAAGTAAAAGATGAAAAAGAGAGTCATGGTTCTAATGGTGAATCAAGTAACGAAAGAGGTAATGGCAAAGATAAATAACTCTTATGAGTTTAAGGCAAAGTATTTAAAAGTAATACTTTGCTAATATCTTTATGTCATACTGTAAAAGATTAAATTTAAGGAAATGGTATGCGAATATTTTGTTCGTTAATTTTTTTATCACTGTTTTTATACTCTGAAAATATTAATGAACAGATACATGTACTGCAAAATGCTACTCCCCAAGAGCGTGTTAAGTTGATGAATAGCATTAAAGAGCAGTTGATAAGTATGAATGAAGAGAAGAGAATACAAACGTTAGAAACTTTACGTGATAAGCTTCAACACAACTGTGAAGCCAAAGACAAAGCAAGTGAAGTTAAAAATGAGATGACCAATCATAGGGAAAGAGTAAAAGAGCGTACATCGCATGAAAATATGTTTGAACATGAAGAGGCATCTCATATGCAGAACCATGAATTAAATCAGCATCGAGAGTATCATGAAGAACATTCTGAAAATAACTCTCCCAGAGGTGAAACTCAAACTCCAAGAAGTGAACCACGAGACGACAATCGCAATGGTAGGACAAAATAGGTGCCTAGAATTTTACTTCTTTTTCTAATCGTACCAATGGTACTTTTTGCCTATGTTGACAGTGACATGGATGGTGTAGAAGACAAAGATGACCTCTGCCCAAATACATTAATGACAGACTTGGTTGACCTTAACGGTTGCACAATAAAAAGTTTAATCTCTCCTCATCATTTTACACTTTTAGCTGGAACAAGTTATGCAGAAGACAACAATGTTAGTTATCTTTTTTCTACTCTTGAACTGGACTATTACTACAAAAAAATCTCCATGAAACTCTCTAGCTCTTATTATAATGTAGATGATGAAGCTACTTTAAGTAGTAATAGTGATGGTCTCAATGATACTACATTGAACTTTTTTTACAGATTTGACCCTTTAGAAAACCTATCTTTAAGTGTTGGTACGGCTGTTTATATTCCTACGTATGATAGTAGCAGTAATAAAACTGACTACGCTGCGTCTATAGATGGACGATATTATATAGATAAACTCTCATTATCTACAGGGGTTGGATATAAAATAGTAGGTGATACAAATGCTTCTAATACACTCTTTTATCATCTTAGTACAGGTTACAGTTTTAATAATAATCTCTACTCTAGTCTATCGTATAGCGTTTCTGAAAGTATCTATGAAGATGTTGATAACTTTGAAACTCTATCTTTATATAACTACTACAGTATCAATAAAAACTGGTTTGGAACACTCTCTTTAACCAAAGGTATCAGTAGTGAGAGTTTAGATAATACTATAGGAGTAAAAGTTGGCTACTATTGGTAAAAATTTCACCATTCTACTCATGGAAGATGAAGAGGATTTGGGTGAAACAATTTATGAGATGCTCGAAGATGAAGGGTACCATGTTGTTTGGGTAAAAGATGGAGAAGAGGCTTCAAAGGTAACTTTTGAAAAGAGATTTGACCTCTATGTTTTTGATATCAATGTACCTGAATTTAATGGTTTGGAACTCTTAGAGTCATTACGTGAAGCAGAAGATACTACCCCTACTATCTTTATCTCAGCAATGGTTGACTTGGAGACGATTAAAAAAGCTTTTAAAATGGGTGCTGAAGATTACTTAAAAAAACCATTTTTCCCAGAAGAGCTTCTCTTTCGTATTGAAGCAAAATTTCAGCAAAAAAGTTCTGATATTATCTATGGTGAACTCTCTTACAATCCTGAAAGTAAAGAGTTAAAAAGGAGTGGTGAAATACTTTTTTTAAGTAAGAAACAGCAACAACTTTTTGATATTTTTATTACAAATCGTAATAAGACCTTAGACCCAAACACCATTATGGAGCATAGCTCCATCAAATCTCTTGCTGCACTACGTGTGGCTATCAATAAGCTAAAGCAGTTAACAGGGATAGAGATACGAAGTTTACATGGAATAGGATACAGACTTGAAACGTGTTGAAATAGAATCGTTTTCTAAAAGTTTTTTTCTATTTTTTTTCTCTTTAGGAGTCATGATATCTATTATTACTTATATCAATTATAAAAGTGAATTAGAGCATTTTGATAAAGAGCTATTATCAAAAATGCAACTCTGTAACTACTCCCTAGATTGTAAAGAGTTTCAAGTGGCTTTTGTTCCAAAATCTAAACAAAAAACCTATACCTTACTAAAAAGTAAGAGCGAAATCAGTGCTCTTTTTCCTATTAAAAAAGGAGAAGATTTTTACTTAAAACTTTTTTACACTCAAAATGATTATCATCAAAAGATACACTTTTTACATAAAAAAGCCATCTATAACTTTTTGATTTGGATGATGGTTATTTTAGTTTTATCGGTACTCTTTTCTCTTTATTCTCTCTATCCTTTACGTAATGCTCTTATTTTAACACGTGAGTTTGTTAAAGATATTTTACATGATTTTAACACACCTATTGCAACCATGCGACTAAATTTGTCACTACTTCACAGAGAAATTGGAGAGAATAAGAAGCTAAGTAGGGTAGAGCGAAGCATAGAAAATATTTTACTTTTGCAAAATAATTTAGGAGAGTATCTTCATGCTACAAAAAGTGAAAAGGAGTCTATAAATCTTTTAGCTTGTATAGAAGAGAGGGTTCATCTTATTGAAAACAGTTATCCCTCTTTGACTTATATAATAGATGTTCCTAGTACTATTAATATAGATACTGAAAAAAACTCTTTGATTAGAATTGTTGACAATCTATTGAGCAATGCTTCAAAATATAACAAACCTAAAGGTGAAGTAAAAGTTGTTTTTGATGCCTCTACTAAAACTTTAATTATCAGTGATAGAGGTAAAGGAATTAAAAATCCAAAAAGAGTTTTTGAACGTTTTTATAAAGAGCATGAGAGAGGTCTTGGAATAGGTCTTCATATAGTAGAAAAGTTATGTAGACAACTCAATATTAAAATAGAAATAGCGTCAATTTTAGATGAAGGTACTACTGTTAAATTGGGATTAGAAAAGATAACAGAAACGTTACTATAAAAATAAATAGCTCTCTCCACACACTTTACACACATAAACTATTATACTTCTTTTATCAAACATAAACAAGGATTTCAAAATGAAAACATTTTTAAAAATTGCGTCAATTTTAACTCTAGGGCTATTTTTTGTAGCATGTAACGATGATGCTTCATCATCAAAAGGTTTTACAAAGTCTGGTAAAGCAGGTTCTTTAACTGTAATATATTCTTCAGCTAAACCATTGGTTGTGGGTGATAACACCATAGATATTTCTATTACAGAAGGTGGGAAAGCAGTAAGTGGTGCAAAAGTAGAACTTAAAGTTTCTATGCCTGAAATGCCAGGTATGCCGTATATGGAAGAGGTAAAAACTATGACGGCTTCGGGTGATACTTATAATGGAAATGTAAACTTTTCTATGGGTGGTACTTGGCAGGTTAAGATTTTTATAGAGAAAGATGGTAAGAAGTATAAGTACTCTTCTTCCGTAATATTGTAACTAAATGTCGGAAACACGTAGGTTTGACCATGTCAAACGTCAAATCTCGTTTTGAACCGAATGGAAATATAAAATATAAAACCATGCAAATATATTTTGACGTGTGACATGGTCACACCTACGGTTTTTATAATAAAAAAGCTTTAATAGGAGAAGACCATGAAAAAAGTATATGTAATTTTAGGTTTATCCTATTTTTTAAATGCCCAAACACTACAAGAGACCATAGATTACAGTCTACAAAACAACTACCAACTACAAATTTTTGAAGAAGAGTCTGAAATAGTAGATAGACAAGCCCAGATAGAGTCTACATGGGATGACCCAATTTTAAAAGTGGGAATCAATGATGTTCAAGCTGACCACCCCGTAAGCCGTAATGTAGAAGCGATGCAAAATCAATTTGTAGCTGTGTCTCAAACCATTCCCCTCTCTAACCGTTTGGAACTCTCTTCGACTATAGAAAAAGAGAAACAAAAAGTGATAGAGCAAAAGAGAAAAGTGCTTAGAGTCAATATCGCCTTTGGTGTTCGTAAGGCATTTATAGAGGCAAAAAATGCAAAAGATAATTTGAACGTTTTAGACAACTATATCTCTTTTTTAGAAACACCATTAAGTCTTATAGTAAACCTTTCAGCTGTTGAGCAAAACTCTGTAGAGAACTATATTAAAACGCAACTACTTCAAGAGAGTTATAAACTTCAACGTGAGAAGTGGTTAGAGCAAGTTGCCATAGCCAAAGAGCGTATAGAGTTGATAGGAAATTTAAAAATAGATGATTTTTCAGATGAGGTGGTTTTGAAAAGTTATCATTTACGTTCACAGAGTGAACTGCTTAGTGAACTAGAACTGCAAAGCCCTGAGCTTAAAATGGTTTTGGCATTAAAAGATGTCGCCAATAAAGGTGTCGAGTTGGCAAAAGCTAAAGAACAAGCAGATATTACGGTCACAGGTGGATATTACCAACGTTTTGACCGTAATGATTATGTCTCCTTTTCGGTAGGAATGCCTCTGTTTATTCATGATAAACAGGAACATAAAAGAGTTCAAGCGATGAAAAGAGCCAATATTCAAAACATCTCTTATGCTCGAACTAAAGTACAACTAGAGCAAGGGTTAAAAATAACTTTACATCAACTAAAAGCCCTTTACCAAGAGTTGAAAATACTCAAAGAGAGTAGTTACAAAATAGATAAACTTATTGCTAATGCAAAAGCCAATCTGCTGAGTGGAGGTTCATTGGTTCACTACTATGAACTCTTTACGCAACGAACCAACAACCGTTTGGCAGTCAATAAAAAACGTCTAGCCATTGCTTTAAATGAAAATCAGATAGACCAACTATTAGGAGTGACCCAATGAGACGACTATTATTAATTTTACCCTTTATCATGTCAGCAGAAGCTGTAACCGTAGAGCAACTTTTTAATGTAAAAACCATTACGGTAAAGAGTCAATCAGTTGAGAACTCTAAAACATATAATGGTTATGTTCAGATAGCAGATGATAAAATCTATACCATTACGCTAACACAAGATGGGTTCATTAAGAACTTAACGGCTCCTAGTATTTATGATAAAGTGACCAAAGGTAAAAGGCTTTTCGATTTTTATAGTCCAGAGATTTATAAAGCTCAAATAGAACTACTTTCAGCCAAAAAAGTGAGCCGTACTTTGGCTAAAAACATAGAGACAAAGCTTAAACTTTATGATGTAACTAAAAGAAATATAAATGCCATTAAAAAAGCAAATAGAGCCTCTAAGTATCTGCCTTTTTACTCTCCTTATACGGGTATAGTGGTTGATAAAAAAGTCACGGAGGGTTCTGCTGTTAAAAAAGGAGTGGCTGTTTACAAAATAGCCGATTTGTCTACCGTTTGGGTGGTAGCAAAAGCCTATGAAGATGATAGAGCATTTATTCAAAAGGGTGCAAAGGTTGAGGTGACGTTAAATGGCTCTAAAAAAGTACATCGTGCAACCATAGATTTTATTCACCCTTTGGTTGACCCTGTCAATAAAACCATAGACTTTAGAATTACGTTAAACAACAGTAGTGGAAAGCTTCAACCCAACTCTTATGCGACCATTAAAACCCTAAAGCCTTTAGAGAAAAAATTGGTTTTACCCAATACTGCTGTTGTAACCAAAGGCTCTAAACATTTAGTATTTGTTCCAAGTGAATATGAGGGTGAATATAAAAGTAAAAGTATAGAAGCTAAGCGTATTTCTGTTAATCAGTTTGAGATTATTGCAGGGCTGAAAGAGGGTGACAAAGTTGTTAACAACTCTCTATTTTTACTCGACAGTGATGTGGTGATTAATGGGGAAGAGTAGTAGTATTACTCTAAATTATATGACAATTTGACATATTTCTCTTCAAAATGGTTTTATAATGTTAAAATTATAAAGATGTTTTAAATCCATTAAAAAGAAGTAAAAGAGTATGAAACAAAGTAGAGTATTAGATATTTTAAAATTGGGTAAAAATGTTTTTATAACAGGTTCAGCAGGTACAGGTAAAACCTACCTTTTAAACCAATATATTCAGTACCTTAAAGAGCGACAAATCTACCCAACCATTGTTGCTCCTACGGGCATAGCTGCTTCTCATTTAAAGGGGCAGACCATACACTCATTTTTTGCTTTAGGCATACGAGACACGGTAGTAGACAATGGCTATGTAGAGTTTTTGCTAGAGAAGAGTTACCTTAAAAGTCGTTTTTCCAAATTAAAGGTTTTAATCATAGATGAGGTTTCTATGGTTTCACCTGAAATATTCTCTTCAATGGACAAAGTTTTAAGAGCTTTTAAAAACAACCCTGAACCTTTTGGTGGGGTGCAAGTGGTCATTTCTGGTGACTTTTTCCAGTTGCCACCTGTGAGCCGTGAATTTAAAGAGAAACGCTTTGCTTGGCAGAGTCCTGTTTGGAGAAGTTTAGAGTTAAAGAGCTGTTATCTGCATGAGAAGTTTAGACAAAGTGATGAACGACTCATAGAGGTTTTAGATGACATACGAACGGGGAGTGTCTCCGAAAAATCTCGTGAACTGTTGGATGCTTGTTATAAAAAAGAGTTAAACAGTGACTTTACTCCTACGAAACTGTATACGCATAACATTGATGTAGATAGAATCAATTTAGAAGAGCTAGATAAATTAGAGGGAAATCCACAACTTTTTACATATACCTCCAAAGGTTCTTCTAAAAACATAGAGAAGATTTTTAAAACCTCTTTGGTATTAGAGGAGCTAACACTAAAAAAAGATGCTGTGGTTATTTTTATAAAAAACAATCCTGAAAAAGGTTATGTGAATGGTACAACAGGAGTGGTGGTATATTTTGAAGCTGATATTCCTATTGTTAAAATTGCTTCAGGTCAAAAGATACGAGTGGTTGCTGAAGATTGGACAATAGAGAATGAAGCAGGTGA
>JALVXD010000208.1 GCA_027038295.1 Campylobacteraceae bacterium | reverse complement strand
TGTTAATTCTATTGATAGTCTCAATCATATGAATAGGGATTCTAATGGTACGTGCTTGGTCAGCAATGGCTCTTGAAATGGCTTGACGAATCCACCAAGTAGCATAAGTAGAGAACTTATAACCCTTCTGATATTCAAACTTATCAACAGCTTTCATAAGCCCAATGTTACCCTCTTGTATAAGGTCAAGGAATGGTAATCCACGGTTAGTATAACGTTTTGCGATAGAAACAACCAAACGAAGGTTGGACTTTGCCATTCTGGTTTTTGCAATTTCTGAACGATGTTTACCTCGACGAATTTGTCCTAAAATCTCTTCTAATTTTTCAGGGTCAAGGTCAAAGCTATCTTTACTCGCCTCACGTGTTTCATAAAGTTTTTTAATCTCAACATAGGTACTTACCATGGTTGTTTCAGGAACAGCATCAGTAATATCTTCTTTATCCATCTCTAAAATATTTTCCAATATACCTTTATGATTCTCTTTTAAAGCATCATTAAAAAGTGGTAATTTATACTCAAGTCTTTTTAACTCTTTGTCAAAACCATCATCACTTTTCAGTGCTGTTTCCATAGCTTTTACAAGTTCATTAATAAGTTTTGATGTAGGGCCTAAGTCAATAAGTGCTTTTTTCTGTTGCTGTTTCTTAAAGGCAACTTTCATATGCTCATGAAGTTTTTTCTCATCATCTGCATCACTTTCTAAAAGAATTTCAAGTTCATCAATACTTTTTAACCACTCTTTTTTAGCTTTATCAAGAGCTTTAAAACTTGTAACAACCTGCTTTACACGTTTATTCGCACCTTTTTCATTGGCAGCTTTTTTCTCTTCTTCTGAAGGTTCTTCAGCATCATCTTTATCATCACTACTCTCTTTTTCATCTTCAAAGCTTTTAAACAACTCTTTAACACGTCGCTCTCTATTAAGAAGAGGCTCTTTGTAATTAAGAATATAGTCTATTAAATAAGGAACTGAACAGATAGCATCTAAAATAATATCTTCACCTGACTCTATCTCTCGACTTAGGTAAATTTCTTCTTCTTTTGTAAGTAGAGGAATTTTTCCCATTTCACGTAAATACATACGCACTGGACTGTCAGAACGACTCCACTCTAAAAGCTCTTTCTCTTTTAGAAAGTCAAATCCCTCTTCTTCATTCTCTTTGGCACTTTTTTCTCTAGCCAATACTCTTCTTTTTTTCTCAGCAGCTGAGAGAAACTTCGCATATTCAGAGGATGTCGCAAGATTTATTTTTGTATCTTTTGAGAGTTTTAAGATTTTTTTTGATTGTGCAACAGTAGGTTGTTTTTCAAACTCTTTTGCCAAATTTTCATAGGTAATTAAATCACCTTTTTTACAATTTTTAAAAATTTCTTCTATTTTTTTGTTGATGTCTTTTGCAGCCAAGAGGAAGACTCCTTGTTAAATAATGTGGTATTCTCGGGTAGTAATTTTTGTGCATTATACCGAAATAGTATTTAAACCATATTAAAAAAGAAAGAAAAATACTTCTTCAGGGGATTAAATAACTTTTTTACACTACTATATTTTCTTCAGAATTTTCTAATTTTATAACAATATCATTTCCTTGACGTAAATCTAACATAGAGTTTGAGTCTAAATTACAGTAAAGTCCACGCAAAGCTCTGTTGACCATCTCATGTGCAACCATCACTACCGTTTCTTCATCTTGAACAGATTCTAACCATGACTTAAGCCTCTGCGTTACCAATATATAGGACTCTCCATTTTCTATTTGATACGACCACTTATTGGCTTTTCTCTCTGCTAAAACTTGAGGATACTTCTCTTGGCACTCAGCTTTTGTTTTTCCTTCAAATATACCGTAGTTAAATTCACTAATACGTTCATCGAAAATAACCTCTGTTTTATCAACTCCCAAAGCATCACAAATAATATAACAGCTCTCTTTTGCTCGTCCCAAAGGAGAAGAGAAAATTTTAAAAGGTTTAGTTGGATTAAGTACTTTAGCTATTTTAATGGCATTCTCTTTAGCTTGTTCTTTTCCTTTTTCTGTCAAGTCTGAATTTAACCGTCCTTGGTAACGCCCCTCAACATTCCACTTGGTTTGACCATGACGAACCAGTATAATTGTCGGAAGCTTTTTCATTATTTTCTTCTTTTTGTAAAGTGTTCCATTGCATACCAAATAGCAGCAATAATTGCGACTAACATAGATACAGGTACCCACCAAGGATAACCATCAACAAGCTCCCATAAAGCTCGTATTTTATCGGTTGAATAGTAACTCACTAGCATAATAGACGAAACAAAAACGATAGAGGCAAAGATATTGTAAATACCAAATTTCTTAAAATCATAACGTGAAAGTGCCATTGAAATAGGAACTAAGGTTTTTATCCCATAGAGATATTTCTGTATAAAAATGGCTAAAATTCCATACTTTCGCATAATTAATGTGGACAAAGCCAACTTTCTTTTATGTTTTTCAAAATAGGGTTTTATTTCATCTTTTTGGTATTTACCCAAATAGAAAAGAAACATATCCCCAATATAGTTAAATGTAATACCTACTGCTAGTGCAACATACAGGTTCATCACCCCTACAGCTGCTGCCATTCCTGCTGCTATCGTCCAAAGAAAAGAGCCTCCAAATGAGAAAAAAGCTAAAATCATATAGGCAAGAATCTGCCACTCTTTAATAAACTCTAATATATCATCAATACCATCAATATTTTTATTTAACCAATATAAAAGAGCCCCCACAAGAATAAGTGGAATAAATAGGAGTAAATCCTTTGTTTGAAAATCTGAATCGTTCAAAAATAGCCTTTAATTTTTAAAAAGATTATAGTATGATTTCTTTAAAAAATCGTATAGAAGCAAAGCCTTTAGCTCCATTATTTTTACATAATTCAATATGTTCTTCTGTAATAATCCCACCCAAAGCAATAACAGGAATAAAAAGTATAGAACTAAGCTTTTTCAGTACTTTAACTCCTTTAGGCTCTCCCTTATTAGGTGTAGAGAATATAGGGCTAAAAGTAATCATATCTGCCCCTAATCTCTCTGCTTCTTTTGCCTCACTAGGCGTATGAGTACTTATAATCACAAACAAGCCCAAAGCTTTTGATTTCTCTATATCATTCGACTGACTAGATGTTAAATGAATCCCATCTACTTGTAAATCATATGCTAACTTATAATCGGTATGTAAAAGTATTTTTGAAAAAGAGAGTTTTTTTGCTTGTTTTATAAACTTCTCAGCATCAGAAGCATAATTAGCATTTTGCTTATCACGATAGACAATCATGTCTGCTTCTATAGAAAAATCTGTTAAATCAGTTATTGCATAAGCAATCATTTTATACTTTGGCTACAAGCTCTTCAAGAAGTTGTGTCTGTTTTTTTAACTCATTTAGTTTCTCTTCTCTCATTAAAAAATACTCAATTAGAAGTACCATAAAAAGCCCAGGCATTGCACCCAAAAAAGAGGCAACAAATGAATAGAAAAAACCCACATGAATAAAAAGAAAAAAGAGAGTAAATGCACCCAAAAGGGCAAAAGCCCAAGATGCACCTAATAAAATGTTTATAAGTATTGATAAAATCGGTGAAGAGAGTCTCATTTGAACTATGCCTTTTTTATCAATAAGTTAAGTTAAGACCTAGTGGTCTTCTATAGCTACAGCACCTGCAAGGTATACGTAGATAAGAATCATAAATACAAATGTTTGTAACAGTGCTGAGAATGTTAATAACAAGTATGCTGGTAATGGAGCGAAGAAAGGAACCAACATTAAAAGTACCCATAAGAAAAGGTCATCACCTTTAATGTTACCAAAAAGTCTGAATGACAATGAAATAATTCTTGAAATATGAGAGACAATTTCAATTGGGAACATTAATGGAGCAAGTATAGGAACTGGTCCCATAAAATGTGCAAAATACTTTTTAACACCATTCACTCTAATACCTTCGTAGTTGTAATAAATAAATACAACCAAAGCCAATGGTAAAGTTACGTTAATATTTGAAGTTGGAGATTCAAAACCTGGAATAATACCAATAAGGTTTGAAATCAATACAAAAAGACCAACTGTTAAAACAAGTGGTAAATATTTTCTTGCTTTCTCTTCACCAATGGTATCTTTTCCCATAGAGATAGCACCTTCAATAAATGCTTCCATAAAGTTTTGAGCACCTGATGGTACTGCTCTCATTGTTGTTGACGCATATTTAGCCAATAAAAGAATTAGTCCTGCTGCTAAAAGTAAATGCGCAACAACCATTCCTGTTCCGTGCCCTACAAAAGCACCTAAAAAAGTCCATACACCTTCCATATATCCATCCTATGTTAATAAATAATTTGGTCGGATTATAGCTTAGAAATCCTTAGTTTTTCGTTATAGTAGTTATAAATAAAGATTAAGTGTGAAAGTAGGTAAATAGAGGAATTAATTGTGTATTTTGGTGACATTGCAGAGAGAAGTATGGAACATTATCTCTATAATATCAAAAATGAAAATTTTCACCCAAATAGTATTTAATAACATTTGGGTCATTTTTAATCTCTTCGGTTGTACCTGTTGCCAACATCTCACCTGACCTCATCACATATGCTCTATCACAAATACCCAAAGTTTCACGTACATTATGATCCGTAATCAATACACCCATATCTAGTTTAATAAGTTCTCTTACAATTCCTTGTATATCTTCAACAGCAATAGGGTCAACTCCAGCAAAAGGTTCATCTAAAAGTAAAAATTTTGGCTTGGCTACCAAAGCTCTAGCTATCTCTACACGTCTTCTCTCTCCACCTGAGAGTTGAACACCTAAACGTTTACGAATTGGTTCTATATTAAATAAAGAGAGTAAATTATTTATACGTTTTTCAGCTTCTTCTGTGTCTATTTTCATTGCTTCAGCAGCCATAAAAAGATTATCTTCTACAGATAAATCTTTGAATATACTCGACTCTTGTGGTAGATATCCTATTCCCATCTTTGCACGTCTGCTAAGTGGCATTTTAGTCACATCTTCACCATCTATATAAACCGAGCCACTTGTGACATCTGTTAAACCACATATCATATAAAAAGAGGTTGTTTTTCCAGCTCCATTTGGTCCTAACAAACCAACAATTTCCCGTGAGGAGACTTTCACAGATATATCATGTACTATGGTCGTTTTTTTAATGGTTTTTGATAAGTTCTTAGATTCTAAAGTATGTATTGTAAGGTTCATGAGTTCTTCTCTATTATGTATTTTCTTTTCTCTTCAAAAGGTGTAATGGTTACAGTAAAAACATTATATCCAGCCTCAATCAAAAAGTTCTTAAGCCTATCATCACCCCACTCTACCATATGCCAACCATCTCTGTCAAACTCTTCAAAAAGTCCAAGTTCCATAAACTCTTCATTTTCAATTCTGTATAAATCATAATGAAACAGATTTTTATCATAACATTGCTGTAGTGAAAAAGTAGGAGAAGTCACTTCACTTTCTATACCTTTAGCTTTGGCAATGGCTTTAGTTAATGTGGTCTTCCCTGCTGCAAGGTTTCCTGTTAAAAACACAATAGCATCTTTGGAAACTATTTCATTTAAATACTCAACAACACTATTTAACTCATCTTCTGATGCAACTATCTCTTTCATAAAATTCCTGTAGGGTGTAGTCCCCGACTACACCGTGTTATCATATTTTTTTGTATTATAAATTTATGCTTTTTCGTTCCCAAGCTGTAGCTTCGTTACCAGAACAAGCTTTATTTTGACGGTGTAGTCGGGGACTACACCCTACGCAAAACTATTTGAAACTTCTGCGATATACTCTAAATGTTTGAGTACTTTTCCACTCTCTATGGCTTGATTTATGGTTACAATAGCCTCTTTCATATCAACAGCTTTTCCATCAACAAAAAGAGCAAAAGCTGCATTAAGCACTACAATATCCTTTTTAGCCCCTTGCTCTACACCAGAGAAAACATCACGAGTTATTTGGGCATTTTCATCAGCTGTTCCACCCAATATCTCCTCTTTAGGTGCCATCTTAAAACCAAATATTTCAGGATTTATCTCACCTTGAGAGACAATACCATGCTCCACATAAGCAAATGGTGTAGTAGTTGCTAATGATATCTCATCCATTCCATCATTTGAACTCAGCACATAAGCTCTTTTTACATCTAACTCTAACAACGCTTTTGCCATACGTTCTATATAGGCTGGGTCAAATACACCTAGTAGGTACTTTTTTGCTCCAGCAGGATTGGTTAAAGGTCCTAAAATATTAAATATCGTCCGATGGTCAATTGACTTACGAATCGGCATAATATGTTTCATGGCAGGGTGATGGTTCATCGCAAAAATAAAACAAAAACCTGTCTTCTCTAACATCTCTACTTGTTGCGCTGGTGTTAGGTTAAGGTTGATACCAAGTGACTCTAAAACATCAGCTGAACCTGAGTTAGATGTAATGCTTCTGTTCCCATGTTTTGCCACCACAGAGCCTAAAGAGGCTAATAGAAGTGATACTGTAGTAGAGATATTAAAACTTCCACTCTTATCACCACCTGTTCCTACCACATCTATCGCTTCATTTTGTAACTCTTTTGAAATAGGAAGTTTTACAGAGTGTTCACGCATTACGGAAGCTGCTATGGCAATATCTTCTGCTGTTTCACCCTTTTCATAAAGCTCAACCAAAAAGGCACGGGCATCTTCTGTTGAGAGTTCATTGTTAAATAGCTTTTCAAATTTTGATTTTATAGTGTTCATAAGATTCTCCAATCATATATATAAAACGGTGTAGTCGAGGACTACACCCTACAGTTCTTTAACGTATTCCTCTTTTTTACTTTTTGGAATACTTTTTGTTGTTGGTATTTGTAACACTTCATACTCTTTAGCACCTTTGAGGTACTCAATGGTGATTTTATCACCAATAGATACATTTTTACTAGCTTTTGCCTGTAAACCATTAAGATAAACCACTCCACTTTTGACCATATCAGAAGCAATAGTTCGGCGTTTAATCACATTGACTGCAGCTAACCATTTATCTATTCTCATATTTTATTCCTTACTTTATTATCGTAGGTGTGACCATGTCACACCTACATATATAATTTACTGCTTAAACTCTTTCTCTGCTTTATCTGCCTCGATAACACCTGTCATAGAGAGATTGTCACCAACGATATAATTTGCCTCTCTAAGTTCAGAAAGTGTCTGTTTTGCTTCTTTCATGCCATTTTCAAACATGCCCGTGTTCACCAAACTCTCTAAAGTATCTTTCATACTCTCTCCCTCTTCTCTCTTGGAAACTGCCAAGAGGAAGACACGTTTAATGATGTCTAATTCTTCCATACTAAGCCCTTAGTGAAGGTCAGCGTTAAGCTTCACTTCTCTTGTACTTCTACGAACTATAATCTCACCAGTTGTAGAGTTTTGTCTAAAGTGAAGACCATTTAAACCTTGAAGTTCATCGGCTCTAAAAGTTGTTTTAGAGTCCAAATTTGCTTCTGGATTTGCTTCGTTTATAAGTGCCAACTGCTCAGAAGCAATTTTAACTTTTGTTCCAGCAAAAATAGCCACACCACCGTCGATAATACAAGCATCACCTAAAGGAATACCACAAGTTGAGTTGGCACCTAAAAGAGTGTTTTCACCAATAGAGATAGGGTTACCATCTGTACCACTTAACACACCTAAAATACTAGCTCCACCACCAACATCTGAACCAGAACCAACAATAGCAGAACTTGAAATTCTACCTTCAACCATTACAGGTCCAAGTGTACCAGCATTAAAGTTAATGTATGATGCACCTGGCATAACCGTTGTTCCTGCTGCCAGTTGAGCTCCCATTCTTACTTTTGAAGCTTCTAAAATTCTTGTATTATCAGCAGGGATAATATGCTGTAAGTATCTTGGGAACTTATCTACTGAGTCAATTACAGGGAAAGTACCATTAAGTTTCATCTCTATTTCATTGTCTCTAAGGTACTCTAACTCATATGGAGTGTTTCCAGACCATGCTACGTTAGATAAAATTCCAAATGCACCATCTAAGTTCACTTTTCTAAGCTCTGCTTTACTTTGAGAAAGAGCATAAAGTTTTAGGTAAACAGCTTCAACACTTTGAGAAGCTGCATCTTCAAATAAGAGAGTAATTCTAAAGTTTTTAGCCAAGTCATCCATAGCTGATAACGCTTTAACAACTTGAATATTTTTATGCGCATCACCTGTTGCCTCATTTGCATATACTGCAAATGCATTCATGGCATTTTTAACAAACTCATCGTTTACAGTAGCTACAAACTCTGTACCTGAAAAGTCCACGTCACAACCAGACTCTTGAAGTGCTTTTATGAAAACAGCTGCTGAACCAAAGTTTTCGTTCCAGTTAATAAGTCCGTAGTTTGCTTGTAAAACTTTCTCTGCATTTTTCTGACCTCTGTCAACTCTAGCAATACCAAAAGCCATCACTTTTTTGTACCCTGCTTGTGCTTCTATATCTGCTACCAATGCTTTAAACTCTT
>JALVXD010000207.1 GCA_027038295.1 Campylobacteraceae bacterium | reverse complement strand
ACTTTAGTACAGAGGAGCGATTTGAGAAAATCAAAGCCTTTAAAAGAGGAGAGTTTGACATTTTGCTCACTTCTGAGGTGGGTAGTGAGGGGCTAGATATGCAGTTTTGTAATGTGGTCATCAACTATGACCTACCTTGGAATCCTATGCGTGTAGAGCAACGAATAGGAAGAATTGACCGTATAGGACAGAAGTTTGACAAGCTTCACATCTTTAATCTCTGTATTGTAGGCTCAATAGAAGACCGTATCTACAACCGACTCTACACCAAACTTGGTATCTTTGAAAACTCCATAGGTGAGTTAGAGCCTATATTGGGTGACTTGGAGAAGCAGTTAAATATATCGGAACTCATACACCTTTCAGCCGAAGAGGTAGAGAAAAAAGTCCATCTAAAAGAGTTGGCACTAGAGCGACAAAAATCTGAAATCAAAGAGCAAAGTTCCGAAGTAGAGAAGCTTATAAATGATGACTTTAACCATCAAGCCAAAGAGGATATATTTTTAAATAACAACAAAGTTTCACTTCTGCAAGAGGAGAGTAAAAAGCTGTTTGTTAAGTTTTTGAAGAGTAATGATATAGGCTTTTTGGAGCTTAAAGATGGGACGGTTAAGCTTAGTGCAAAATCAGCAAAAGAGTTTGCTAGACTATTAAAAAATAAATTAACATTAACAAGAGATGAGAGCCAATTTCTTTTTGAAATTAGTAAAATTGGTGATTTGAAAATAAGTTTTACAACTCAAAATAATGATGAATTTAAAGTTTTATATCTCTATTTAAATCATAAGCTTATAAATATGATTATTAATTTAATGGGTAGAGAAAAAAAGTTGTATAGTATGTTAACGCATAATTATTATAAAAATGGATATGCTGTAATTTATAGATTAAATTTTAAACAACTAAAAGCTAAATCTATGCTTCGAGTTATTGTTGTAGATAATAATATGCAGTTTATTAATGAAGTTGATTATTTTGATTTTATTAGTAATTGTTCAATGTGTGATACAGTACATGAAACAAATTTGACAGAGATAGAGAAAAAAGTATTAAAAGAAGTAATAAAATCTAAAGAGAGACATGAAGTTATAGAGTCAACAATCCAAAATAGACTTATAGATATAAAAATAGATTCTATAAAAAGCTATTTTAAAAAGCAGATTAACAAAGCAAAACGATTAAAAAAACAAGCAAATGAAGAGGGGATTATTCGTATGAGAATTGGAGAGGTTGAAAACCTAGAAGTTAAAGAAAGAGATAAACTAAATGAGTTAATAAGGCAGAAAAGAATAGTTAGTGATTTTAAAATTTTAGGGATTGTGGGGATTATGTAATGAATGAACAAGAAAGATTAATAAGAGAAATTAAAAAAGAGTTTGAAAATGAAAAACATACAAAGTCTTATGAGCGTGTTAAAGATATGGCAAAAATTATTAGTGAGAATCTTTATTCTGAAGATTCTCATTTTATTTATGAGCTTATTCAAAATGCACAAGATAATGATTATAAAGAAGAAAAGAAAAAATTAGATTTTTTTGTTTATCCAAGTGGTATACTTATTAAAAATAATGAAATGGGTTTTAATTCCGAACAGATACGGTCAATATGTGACTTTGCAAAGTCTATTAAAAAAGGGAAAAAAGCATTAGGTTATATAGGTGAGAAAGGAATAGGTTTTAAGTCTGTTTTTGCTATTACTGACCAACCTGCTATATATTCAAATGGCTACAGATTTTTTTTCAAGAAAAATGAGTATATTGAGCCTTATTGGATTGAAAACTTATCACAATATCCTAAAGAATTTCAAGATGAAAATTCAACAAATATCTATTTACCATATAGTGAAGATTTTAAAAATCAAAAAGATATAGAGAAGAAGATTAAAGATATAGAGCCTATTTTATTACTTTTTTTAGAC
>JALVXD010000206.1 GCA_027038295.1 Campylobacteraceae bacterium | reverse complement strand
CTGTCTAGGTATGCAACTTGCCATGGTAGAGTTTGCACGTAATGTTCTTGGTTTAGAAAATGCAACCTCTGTAGAGTTTGATAAAGATACAGAAAACCCAATTATCTTCTTAATCGACGAGTTCATAGATTCTGCTGGTTCAAAACAGGTACGAACATCAACTTCACCTATGGGTGGAACCATGCGTCTAGGTGAGTATGAGTGTGATACTAAAGAGGGTTCAAACCTACGTGAAGCTTATGGTGCGTCAACCATTTTTGAACGTCATAGACACCGATACGAAGCAAACCCTAAGTACCGTGAAAATTTAGAGAAAAACGGAATGATAATCACAGGTGAATCTTCAGGACTTATTGAAGCTGTTGAAGTAGCTGAACACCCTTGGTTCTTAGGAGTTCAGTTCCACCCAGAGTTTACCTCACGATTGCAAAATCCAAACCCTTCTATTTTGGCTTTTGTTAAGAATGCTTTAAACAGATAAAAATAACCGTAGGTTCGATTTCATCGAACGTCAAAAGCAAGTATTGAAAATAAAATGATATTTGTAATTTTCGATATTATGTTCGATAAAATAGAACCTACGGAATAAAAGACAAACTATGCCTTACCCCCAAATAACCCCAACACAAATCGACCAAAAACTCCAAAGACGTTTTTCTAAAGATGGACACCTCTCTCTAGCTGATTTACCAAAGCCCTCGCAGTTTAAAGACATGGAGAGAGCCGTAGCTAGAATTGTCAAAGCCATTCATACAGGTGAAAAAATCATGCTCATAGGTGACTACGATGTCGATGGTGTGGTCTCTACGACACTCATCTCTATGTTTTTTCAAGAGATTGGGGTGGATTTGGAGTGGATTATTCCTAACCGTTTTCGTGATGGCTATGGACTCTCACCCAATCTTATGCCTAGAGTAGAAGGGGCAGAGTTAGTCTTTACGGTTGACAACGGCATTGCTGCTGTGGCAGCTGCGAAGATGTGTAAAGAGATGGGCATTGATTTAATCATTACCGACCACCACATTGTTCCTGCTCAAATTCCTGAAGCTTATGCTATTGTTGACCAAAAGCAAGAGGATTGCCCTTTTCCCTACGAAGAAGTATGTGGGGCACAGATTGCTTGGTACCTCATAGCGTCACTTAACAAGGCTCTAAATGCCAATGTGAACATCAAGTCATATCTTGGCTTGGTGAGCATTGCCATCATCGCTGATATGATGCCTCTGCAACACATAAACCGTGCCATGGTCAAAGCTGGGCTTCAATTGCTTAACCGTTCACAACTTCCTGCCATTAAAGCCTTTATGGAAAAATTGGATAAAGAGAGTTTAAATGCCGATGACATAGGCTTTCAAATCGCCCCTGTACTAAACTCTGCAGGACGTATGGACGATGCTAAATGGTCAGTTGAGTTTCTGCTGAGTAGTAATATTTACGATGCTCGTGTACGACTGGACAGACTCAAAGAGTTTAACGAAAACCGAAAAGCCATAGAGCAACGCATCACCGATGAAGCGATTAAACAAGTAGATATTAATGACGACATTTTGGTCGTAGCGGGTGAAGATTGGCATGAAGGGGTTGTTGGCATTGTTGCGGCACGGGTTGGGCGACGTTTTGAGAAGCCTTGCATTGTGTTGACCAAAGCTGAGAATGGAGAGTTAAAAGGTTCAGGGCGTAGCTTTCATGTCTGTAACCTTTTTAAAGTCACCTCTGCGTGTAGAGCTCTACTTAACAAGTTTGGTGGACATGAAGCGGCTATTGGTTTGAGTTTGAGTGAAGAACATTTGGAAGCATTTAAACAGCAACTGCAAGTAGAGTATAAAAAAGAGAACTACTCTGAACAACTCATTGACCCTGACATCTTAGGAGATTTGAGTTTTTCACATATAGATTTCAATCTTGTGAATATGCTAAAAGCCTATGAACCCTATGG
>JALVXD010000205.1 GCA_027038295.1 Campylobacteraceae bacterium | reverse complement strand
TGATAAAGATTTTTATACAGTTGGACTACAACTAGAGTGGAATTTATTTAACGGAAATATTGATAAATATAACTTGGAGAAAGCCAAAGTTGAAAATATGAAAGTTAGAGAACAGGTTGAATTAGCCCAAAAAGGTACCTATCTAAAAGTAGATAAGCTTTTAACTGAAATAAAAAGTAAAGATGCTGAAGTAGAAAGTTTAACAACACAGTTGAATTTTGCGAGTAAGGTTTATGAAAATTATCAAGATCGTTACCAAGAGGGTATCAGTTCTATCTCAGATGTATTGATCAAACAATCAAAAGAGTTGGAAGTACTTTTAAAACTTCTTACAGCAAAAAATGACCGTAATGCAAAAGTTTTTGAAATAACAAGTATAATTAACAAAGGAGACGTATAATGAAAAAATTTAAATCTACATTGGCACTTGGCCTTCTTTTAGCTACCAATACACTGTTAGCTATAGATATCAATATTGCTGGTTCAGTTATGTCAGATAATCAGAAAATGATTACAAGTAGATATATGGGAATTGTCAAAAAAATGTTGGTAGCCGAGGGAGACATTGTAAAAAAAGGTCAACTTCTTTATGAAATTGACTCCAAAGAGATTGACTCTAAAAAAGAGCAAGTTGAACTTGGAATTTCTCAAGCTCAACTGGCACTTCAAATGAATAAAAACCAATACAACAATGTGCTTTTAAATCTTGGTAGATATCAGCGACTATACAAAAAAGGTATGGTCTCAAAATATGAACTGGAAAACCTTGAACTTGCATCTAAAAACATGAAAGATATGATTTCCATTGCAAGAAAACAAGTTTCTCAAGCCAAAGCAATGAAAAAAGAGGTCATGAACCAATACAATTATCTTCGCTTAAAAGCACCAAATAATGGTGTTATTATCATGAAGAAACTCAATGTTGGAGAGATGGCAATTCCAGGTATGCCAGGTGTGGTTTTAACTGATTTAAGTAAATTAAGTATCATTACTGAAATCTCAGAAAACGATATTAAATTTATGACCTTGGGTAAAAAAGTTGATATTGAAATTCCTTCTGTTAGCTTTAAGACTGTAGGGACTATTTACTCTATTATTCCTGCATCAAATCCAATGACACACAAATTTAAAATGAAAATAAAGTTTGATACACAAGGTAAATCTATCTATCCAGGTATGTATGCTAAAGTTCATATTAAAGGATAATTATGAAAAACAATAAACCTTATGTCGTTAAAGATGTTGCAGGAAAATTAGCAAAATCCTTTCTACGAAATCCTCTTACGGCTGTACTTGGAATTGTTCTACTTGCACTGGGTTGGATATCGCTCTCTACCATGCCTCGTGAAGAGGATCCACAGATTGCTATTTCAGGTGGTGGAATTATTGTTGCCATGCCAGGAGCCACTCCACGTGAAGTAGAAAATATTATTGCCAAACCACTTGAAGAGAAACTTCGTGAAATTAGTGGTATAGAACATGTGTACAGTATGTCTATGGACAATGTAGGTATTGTCAATGTTATGTATTATATCGGAGAGAACAGAGAAGACTCTAACCTTAAACTTTATGATAAAGTCATGCAAAATATGGACAAAATGCCTAAGGGTGTTATGCAACCACTTATTAAACCTTTTGATATTGATATTGATGTTCCTATTATCACCATTGCTTTTTTTAAGCAAGAACATTCAAAAATATCAACTGTTGATTTTAATGAAAAGATAAAAGAACTACAACATAATATCAATGCCATTGACAATGTTGCCAAAACAACCCTTAAAGGGGCACATAAAGAGCAATTTAATGTTGAGGTAGACATGGGTAAACTATCGGCATATCATCTCTCTATGGGACAAATCATGCAAGCTATCCAATCACTTGCAGCCAATGTACCAAATGTTAAAGGGAGAACCAAGGATAAGAAATTGGTTATTTTTGGTATTTCAAATGCTATTAGTAGTGTAGACGATGTTAAAAATGTCATGGTAGCTAACTATATGGGGTCACCTATCTATCTTCGTGATGTAGCCAATGTTGAAAAAGGAATTGACAAACAAAACTTCCAAGATGCAGAAATTATCTATCGAGCTGATGGAAATAAAAGCAGTCCATTTAGTAAAGCTATTCCTCAGGTTACCCTCTCAGTCGCAAAACTTGCAGGAACCAATGCTGTTTTTGTTGCTGAAGATGTTATGGAGATGCTCAAAGAGCATAAAGAAGAGTTTCATAACGCAGGTATAGAGTATATAGTTACAAGAGATTATGGTGAACGTGCCAACGAAGCTGTTAATGAGTTAATGCACCACCTAATGATTACCATTATTATTATTGCTGTTATGTTGGTCTTTGCACTGGGCTGGAGAGAGTCACTTATTGTAACTTTTTCTGTACCTGCAATTTTGGCTATTACACTGGTCATTGCCCAAGTAACAGGTCAAACCATGAACAGAATTACCCTATTCGCATTCTTACTCTCCTTAGGTTTGTTGGTCGATGCAGCTATTATTGTTATTGAGAACATTCACCGACACCTCCATGACCCTAGTGCGAAAGATAAAGAGATGGGAGCACTTCTTGTAGAAGCTACCGATGAAGTAGGTGGTCCTACCAATATTGCAACCTTAGCTATTATTATGACCATGGTACCTATGGCATTTGTTGGTGGGATGATGGGGTCATTTATGAAACCTATTCCATACAATGTACCAGTAGCACTATTTGCTTCACTTGTTGTTGCTTATATTTTCACCCCTTATTTAAGTCTGAAACTTTTGAAAAAACCAGAGCATGATGAGCATCATAATATAGAAGAGAACCCTTATGGTATATGTGAAGTATGCGAAGGTGACCATGAGACAGATAAACATGATGAAGAGATAAATAGGGAGAAAAAATAGATGAAAAAATTTGAAAATTTTATTCATAGTATACTTAAGAGTAAACTCAAAAAGACGCTGGTTATTGTATTAACAGCTACTGCATTCTTTGCGACACTACTTATGTTTCCAGCAAAAAGCGTATTGGCAAGAATGTTACCTGGAAAGAGTGCCAATACCTATTCTATCTATATAGATACTCCTACAGGAAGTTCCATAGAACAGACAAGAAAAGTAACTCAATGTGTAACTGACATTTTAAGAAAAGAGCCAGAGGTTACTAATATGGAGCAATTTTATGGTCAAGGTATCCCTTTAGACTATGCTGGATTGGTCAAAGGTGCAAGTATGAAACGTACTGAAAATGTAGCAGAAATCTCTATTAATCTAACGGACAAGCACAGTCGGAAAGAGCCATCTTTTCTTATGGTACATAGATTACGACCTGTTATCAATAGAAGTTGTTCATCTGTTATTCCTGGAACTTCTATTAAAATGATTGAGCAACCATCTGGTCCACCTACACTTGCATCTATTGTGGTAGAAGTAATTGGAAAAGATATTACAAAGAGTAGAAAACTTTCAGTTGAAGTAGCCAATATTTTAAATCAAACAGAGGGTCTTGTTGATGTAGATATTATGGCAGATGATGTTTTTGAAAAGTATAAACTTATCCCAGATATTGAGAAAATTGCACGTTCAGGGTTAGGAATAGAGCAAGTAAATAACATCTTATACCTTGCATTTGAAGGAATGGCAATTGCCACTAAAAATTCAGAAAATCACTCTCAACAGATTCCTATCTTTTTAGTACTTAGTGATAAGACCAAACGTCTCTCTTCTCAAAGTAAAGATGCTATCCAGTCAAAATTAGCATCACTTAATCTCATGAACAAGAGAGGAATGATGGTTTCGTTAACAGAGATTGTTGAGATTAAAAAAGTTGATTCAACACCAATGATTATGCACAAAGATTTAAAACGTAGTATCAATGTAATTGCAGAGACTGACTTGGTATCACAGCTTTATCCTCTTCTTGATGCAAGAGACAAGATGATTAAATATTTTGAAAAAGATTATGATATTGAAAAAGAGGGTTTTTCAACCTATATGTTCGACCTTCACTTAACCAACAAAAAAACTGGCGAGAAGTTCCTTCTGCGTTGGGATGGAGAGATGAAAGTTTCGCTTGACACCTTTAGAGACTTAGGTGGTGCATTTATTTCTGCACTGGTTCTTATCTTCTTTCTGTTGGTTATTTACTATAAAAGCTTTGCACTAAGTGGAATTATTCTTATTGGTTCGTTCCTTTCATTAATAGGTGTCATTTTAGGTCACTGGGTAGCCGACATGGTTACCACACAAACCTTCTTCTTAACAGCAACCTCTCTGATTGGATTTATTGCACTTATGGGAATTAGCTCAAGGAACTCTCTACTTCTTATTGACTTTGCAATGGGTCTTATTAACGAAGAAGATATGGACAAAAAACATGCTATTGCTCATGCATCGGCAACAAGAGCCAAACCAATTATGCTAACAGCCGTTGCTATTATTTTAGGTTCTGCTCTACTCGCTAGTGACCCTATCTTTGGTGGTCTGGGAGTAGCACTTATCTCGGGTACTGTAGCAGCTGTATTTGTCTCATTACTTTTTGTTCCTGTACTTCTAGACAATACAAAAGCAATGGATAAAAAAGAGGAAGAATCAATTTAATCTTCCTCTTTGTATATGTGTAATAGTTTAGCTACACATATACTCGTAATTAGTATCATATTATTCTTACATAATCACACTCTAATCACATTAATAGTATAATTTTTGTTAATAATTACTATAGGCTAAGATAATGACAAAAACCATAAAACCACAACAAACCAAAGAAGAAACTTTTCATTTAGCAGCCTCCTATACCATAGGTTCACATATTCTTCCTGGTGAAACCATGGAGAATATTAATCACATAGTAAAGGGGCGTATAAAATTAACCATTATTCCTTGTGATGAAATCATTACTGGAATTAAAGAAGGTATATACGACTTGGGACTTATAGAGTCTTCACTCTTCGATGAAAATTTAGTCTATAAAGAGTGGTTGGGAGATGAACTTGTTATCTGCTCTCAAAAACCTATCTCTGATTCTTTAGAGAAAGAAGAGTTAAGTTCCTGTAAATTAATTTGCAGAAAAGAGGGTTCATTAACGCGAAACTTTATTACAGACTTTCTTGCACAGTTAAATCTCTCTTATAAAAGTTTTAATTCACTCTCTGAAGTAGACAATGCTACAGCCATGATACAAAGTATAAAATGGGCAAAACCAAATATAGAAAATCCAACCATTGCTATTGTTTCCGACCTTGCAATAGAAGATGAACTAAAATATAATAAGTTATTCAAATCTCGTATCTACAACAAACCAATGAAGAGAAAATTTCATCTTATTTATGATAAAAAGAAAATCTCTGATAAGAACTTACATTTAATTATTGCTAAACTTTTAGAGAAAGCTTCTTAAGAAAAAGCTTTCTATTTTTAAAAAACAAATATTATAAAAATTTTAACATCTCTTCTTTAATCTGCTCTTTTTCTACCACAATTGGGTGTTTAATCTCTTTAGAAAAAAGCCCCTCTATCATGGCAGGTACTTTTTCATTAGTATTTTCGGCTATCCACTGTAAAGCTTCTGTATCATTCTCTGTCTTATCAGAACCTAAAGCCCGTGCTACTGTCGTAGAGAACTTTGTCCACTCAGCAGTAGAGTAGATGACACTTTTTAAATTTTTGCTTATACGTTTCTCATAAGACTTCATACAAGTAGCAGTATGGGGGTCCATAATGTACCCCTCTTTAGCATATTTACTTATAAACACTTCACACTCATCATCTTCACTAAACGTTGCTTCAAAATCTTCTTGTATTGATGAGCATTCATCTGCTGTTAATTCATATTTACCTGTTTCATTGAGTGAATCCATAAGTTCTTTGGTTCTTGCTCCTCCAAACTTATCAAAAAGAACACGCTCTACGTTTGAACTCTTTAAAATATCCATAGCAGGTGATTCTGTTTTAATAAGCTCTCTTGAACCCATATCGTAAACACCGTTTTCTATTAAATCAGTTAAAATATTATTTACATTTGAAGCTACCAAAAGTTTCTCTACAGGAAGTCCTGCTTTTTTAGCATAATACCCACCCAATACATTTCCAAAGTTTCCTGATGGAACCACCAAGTAGATATTTTCACCCATTTTAATTTCATCTTTTCTTAGAAGCTCTAAATAGGCATGAATATGGTAGATAATCTGAAAAATGATTCGCCCAAAATTCACTGAGTTTGCAGCTGAAAGTTTAATATTTCTACTCTCTAGCTCTGCGTTGAAATCATCTGAAGCTAAAAGCTCTTTAAGCATATTTTGTGTGTCATCAAAGTTTCCAACCACACCAATGACTTTTTCATTGTCTGCCTCTTCTGTAACCATCTGTAAACGTTGAACATCAGATGTTCCACCGTCAGGGTAGAGACAAGCCACTTGAATATTTGGCTGGTTTTTAAAAGTCTCTAGTGTAGCTGGTCCAGTATCACCAGATGTTGCAGCCATTATAAGATAATTTTCATTTCTCTTTTGTGCCTCTTTAGAGAGAATGTACCCAAATGGTTGTAGTGCCATATCTTTAAAAGCTCTGGTTGGTCCATGGTAAAGCTCCATCACAAAACAGTCATCTTCTATTTTACTAAGAGGTACAGGGTTTTTGGAGTCATCAAAATCATCATAACGATTTAATGCTTCTATTAATGTAGACTCTTCTATATCTATGTCAAAACTTTGTAATACATCTAATGCCAACTCTTTATAGTTGCTATTGAGATGTTTTTCTAAAAACTTTTGACCAAATTTAGGAAGCTTTTCAGGTACATAAATCCCACCAAAACTTGCAATTGGACTAAGAATAGCCTCTGAAAAATTTACCTTTTGAGATTTTGAACCATCATTACCACGTGTCTCTATAAATTGCATTAAACTATCCTAAATATTTTTTTTGAATTATAGCAAAAAAATATAATTACTAGACTTCATGTAAAACAAAAGATATCTATTTTAATTGTGCCCAAAAATACGTGTTAAAAATGCTACCTCTTTCTCTTTTCCATATTTAGCATAATGAAACTCATAAATATTTGAAGATATAAGCTCTATCTCCTCTTTTGTTTCAGCATTACAAGCAAAAAGAAGATGGTCATCTATGTTAAGTTTCATATTTCTTGGGAGTAAAATATTTTTACCATCTCTATAAACCATAAGAGGAACAGCAACATTTTTCTCTTTTCTATTAGATAATGAGAGACGTAAAACATCTATATTTACCTCTTTACCTTCTAAAATCTCATGATAAATAGCATAACTCTCCTCTTCATTGATTCTTAGTGACATCATAATAGGGTTCCCCCCTATTCGTTTAAGAAGCAGACGGACTAAAGTCTCTGCCCATACTTCATCTTTTTTTAGAATATGCATTAATAGACGATGACGCAGTGGTTTTGTAAGGGCTAAAGATGTTTTGTTTATGAGTATTCTCTCTATCATAAAAATCCAATCAATATCAGCTACCTTAAAAATACTAATCTCTTGAATGGTATTTTCTCTTGAAACCAAATAGATATCAGGGTTAAGCTTTTTAGCCGTAATCATTATAGAGAGGTTTTTTATATCATTTTTAGTACCTATAATGAGACAACTCGCTTCTTTTATTCCAGCTTTTAATAGTGTCTCTTTATCATCTGGGTTTTCATGAAGAAATTGATGGTTTTGAATCATCTCTCTGTTTGCTGTACGTTTTTCATCTATAAAGACATACTCCAGATTATACTTATCAAATTTTCTTTGTAGTTCTTTTCCTAAACGCCCATAACCACAAACAATATATTTTCCAGAAGGTGGTAAAGTACATACATTACTATTTAAATCTGCATTTTGATAAATCCAATTCTCAAGCAGAAGTACATGGGATGAGGTTAACGATATGTCAACCCTTTTTGCAAACACCTCAAATGGGTTTATAACGGTGGCGATATCTGTATCTTTAATACTTTTCATTGTCGCATCAAAGGTTGCTTTTGCCATCACTTTAACTTTTGGATTTAAAAACTTAGTTAATATAGAGATACGAAGATTTTTCTCTTCATCTTTAAAAAGAGAGACAATGGCTTTACAGTTTCTTTTACGAATACCTGCATCTTCCAAGACCTCTGAAATAACACCATCTCCTATCATAATAGGAACATCACTACTTGACTCTTCTAACAGAAAATGGTTGACTTTCTCTTCATCTTTTTCTATAAGTACCACTTCTATTTCAACATCATGAAACTTTTTTATTATTTCAGAGTTCACATAGCTGTAGCCCAAGACAATCACAAAATCACTTTTGATATCTCTTACTTTCTTTCTAAAGCTACTTCTCATTAACTCAAATTTTAACGTTCTATCGGTCACTGCTGAGACCAAAGCCCCCACACCATAGAACCAACCAACAACCGTTAAATAGATACAAAAAGAGACCCAAAGTTTCTGTGCATAGGTAAAAGCATAAGGGGACTCACCAAAACCAATGGTTGAAGCCATATAGGAGACAAAGTAAAAAGCATCAAAAAAAGTCAGATGATAAACCTTACCATCATCATCTAAACCAGGAATCAGTACCATTCCCAAAATAGCTATGGAGTAAGTAACAATAATAACTAAGAGAGGTAGCCTTAACTTCTGTAAAATAATCCAAAGAGCATTATCACTCATCAGATTACCTTTTTGATTTTAATGTTTCACCTATGTATAAGATGACCGATGTAATATTGGCTAATAACGCCCCACCAGAAAG
>JALVXD010000204.1 GCA_027038295.1 Campylobacteraceae bacterium | reverse complement strand
TGCTCTCTCCTAAAGAAGAGGTAGCCCTAAAAGATGTAGAACGACTCATGGGAAAAGCCATAGAGCGTGTGGAGATAGAGGGCTACACCCCAAAGGTAGAGAAAGCACAACGAGGTGCTAGAAAAACTAAAGATGTTAAGAAAAAAACCGATGGAGCCTTTGGAAAGAAAAAGAGTTCAACGGCTCCGACCAAGAAAAAGCGTAAAGTCACCAAGCGTGATAGGTATAAAAATTTCGATGAGGCAAAGCCCAAAAAAGAGACTTCTAAAAATAATAATAAAAAAGATAAGAGCAGTAAAAACAGCAAAAGAGGAAAAAGATAGTGCAGAAAATTCAAGAGTTTTGGGAGTGGTTTGAGAAAAATCACGAGAGTTACAATAGTTTTAATAAACGATACACCTATAATCGTGAAGAGGCAGAGAAGTTATTGGCATCGTTAACGGAGGCTTTACATAAGTACTCTAAGGGACTTTTTGTTGAGCTTTCAAATGACGATGAAAAACAAGAACTCATCATCACAGCTCAAGGAAACAAAGAGTTTTTTGCCGATGCTTTGGCTTTGATTGACCATGCCCCTAGCATTGGTTCTTGGAAATTTATAGCCCTTAAACCCGCCATAGGACTGAACTTTAACTTTCAAATGGGAGAGGTGACCATAAACCCAGATGATTTACTCTTTATGCCATTAGAAGCAGAGGAGTACCCTAATGATATTGCTGTACGACTCTACCATAAAGAGTACACCCAAGAGGAGGGTGCAACACGCAATGCCGTCATTGTTGGACTTTATGCAGCCTTAAATATGTATTTAGGAGAAGTAGCAACGGCATTAGACTTTGACTACATTGACTTTGACGACATGCCTCACCCAAAAGAGCAGACCTTTGCATTTTCTGAACTGAAAGATTATGTAGCCTACAAAAAAGGGCAACGACCCAATGCAGGGCAGGAGTTCCCAACTGAAAACATAAAACTCTTAGAGGGAAAAATAGAGGGCTTACCACAACTTTTGGTAGTCAATCAAGCGTTACAATATTATGAGTTTACTCAAAAGTTCCCTTACCTATTGACGATGACATTAGAGTTAAAAAATGCAGGAGAAAATGGTCTACCTCAAGGAAACACCGATGAGATTTATGAGATAGAAGATGTGGTCTATCAAGAGATTTTTAAGGCGAATAAGGGTCATTTTGTTGCAACAGAGACTTATAATAAAAAACGTCACCTCTACTACTATGCCGACAAAAAAGAGAGCATAGAGAGTGCATTAAATCTTTTAGAAAGTGAGTATGAAACCTGTAGCGTAAGCTCAAAAGTAAAGTTTGACCCATTTTGGGTTCTTTGTGAGCAGTACTTAAAGATATAGTATAAAGATGCTTTGCTATAATACCCCTAATATAAAAATGGAGCTATAACCTTTGGAAAATCAAATAGATAAAAAAGAGAAACAAGACAAAATAGTAGGAATGTTCGACGACATCGCCTCAACGTACGATTTAGCAAACCGAGTGCTAAGCATGGGTATCGACAAGCAGTGGCGACGTAAAGGTTGTGAAAAAGCTTATGAACTGCTAGACAAAAAAGAGATAACGCAAATAACCGATGTAGCCTGTGGTACAGGTGATTTGTTACTTTTTTGGGAAGAGTACGCAAAGAAAAAAAATATTGTCGTTAACAAATACGTAGGAATCGACCCATCGGTAGGTATGTTAGACGTTGCAAGAACCAAAGTAGATTTTGCAGAGTTTTTAGAGGGAAAAGCCCAAGAGTTACCTGTAGATGATGAGGGAACCGATATTATCTCTATCTCTTATGGAATCCGTAATGTTGTAGACCGTGTTGAAGCCCTACAAGAGTTTTACAGAGCGTTAAAACCAGGTGGTTTGGTAGTTATTTTAGAGTTCACCAAACAAGAGAAGTCTGGAGTGGTTTCTAAAGTAGTAGATTTTGGAATGAAAAAAGTATTGCCTAGAGTAGGTGGGCTTATTTCTAAAAACTACGCTGCGTATAAGTATTTACCTGACTCTATAGAAGAGTTTTTGACTACAGAGATGTTAGAGAAAGAGTTAGAGTCAGTAGGTTTAGAGATGAAGTACACTAAGAGTTTCTCTATGGGGATTTCTACGTTATTGATAGCTCAGAAGCCACTATAGTAAATGAAAGAAAAACTAAACAATCTAAAAAACAATCCAGAGTTTCAATCAAAACTGCAAGAGATGAAACCCAAAAGAAATATTTGGGGTATTTTAGGTGTGGTACTCTTTTTCTTTGTACCCGAAGTTGTTAATGTACTGTGGCATGTAGAGATAACAGCATGGATTACAGAGTTAATTAAATCAGCACCCGTTACCCCAATGAGTGGGCTTTTAGAGTGGGCAACGGGACAACTGTTTACAGGAGAGGTCTCTTTTTTTAATATTGGACTTGGTATTGCCTTTTTGGTTTGGATATTTTGGGATGATATTAAAGGTATGTTAAAATAACGTAGGGTGCTGTTTTTATTGAAATGTATCCCTGTGGGACTAACGCACCTTTCACTAAAATCTGCATAAAATAAAACTTTTGCCGAGAGGCTTTTATAAGGACAAATAATGCTATTAAAAATTAAAAAATATATGAATGAAATTGTCTATATAAATCTGTTACTTTTTCTTATTAGTTTCTTAACTATAGGATTTGGTTTTATGTTTATTCACGAAAATAGATGGGATAACCACACTATACTAGCAATGTCATTATTAATATTATCACTTGTTTTAGTTTTATTTATGAAAATTTTTGGGAAAAAAAATTTTGATGGAGTAACACTTGAAATGATAGATTATCAAATCAAGAATAAAAATAGTCGAGAGAGTTTAGACCTAGAAAGTTCATATATTGATACTATAAAAATTAATAATTATTTTTCTATAAAAGATATAAAGATAATAAATTTAAAAGATAAGAAAGAGATTTACTTTGTTGGAGAAAATGGAGATGGAAAGACAATATTACTTCAAGCAATACTTTTAGCACTTAAGAAAAAATATTCTGGATATGTTATTGAACATATTGAAAAAATCAAAGATAATATGACTTTACTAGTTAAAAATGACAATACTGATGAGTATATTTCTAATCTAAATCTTAAAAATGTTTTTTCCTACGGTATTAATAGAAATAAAGTACATTATAATGATTTTGATAAATATGGTTATGGAGGGCTTTTTGATACAAGTGATTCAAGAAGAACAACTTATTTAAAAGACCCTTTTTATGAACTAGGTAAAAAATATAAAGGTAAAAATTCTGTTCTTAGAGAATTCATTCAAGTCTTGAATAATCAGATATTGAGAGAAAATTATAAAATATTTGATGGTGGAGATATAGATTTTACAGAGTTATCAGAAGGCTATAAAAGTACAGTTATCTGGCTATATGATTTAGTTTCAAGATTAATAGAAAATCAAAAAGAGATTAAAAAATTAAAAGACTTTAAAGCCATAGTTCTAATTGATGAAGTAGATTTATATTTACACCCAAAATGGAAATATGATTTTGTTTATAACTTACGAAAAGTTTTTCCAAACATCCAATTTATTATGATTACCCATAGCACAGCTACTGTTTTAGGGGCAAGTAAAGATGCTGTTTTTTATAAAGTCTACAAAGAAAACGGAGAAACAAAAATCTCTCAACCAATGGATAATATTAAAAACTTAATGGCAAATAATCTTAGTACTTCACCTCTATTTGATATGACAACGGCAAGGGCTCGAAATAGTGATGAGAATATAGATACAAGAGAAGATTTTATCTCTAGTAAAATTCATAAAATTATTAAAGAGCGTGTTAAAGGTAAAAAAGCCATTGTTGAAGATGAAATAGAAGATATGGTTAATCAAGAGTTAGATAAATTTTTGAAAGAGAATAATTTATGATAAAGATTGAGAAAGATTTAGAAAATACTCCTAACTCTCTTCTTGATAGCAAAACAATAACAAGAAGAAATACTTGTATTCGAGATAAAAAATATCATCAAAATAAAAAGTTTCATCAAAGATATAAACAGAGCGATATAAAAGAAAAACTAAAAAATATATATAATGATAAATGTGCTTTTTGTGAACAAAAAATCAGAGAGTGTAAAGATGATAATTTAGAAGAGTGTTCTAGTACGGTTGAGCATTATCGTCCTAAAAGTAAGTATTATTGGTTAGCTTACTCTTGGGATAATCTTTTATGGTGTTGTCATAGATGTAATCAAAATAAAGATAATAATTTTGATATAGAAAACACTTTAGGTACTCTTGAAAAAACAACATTTTTAAAAAAAATACATAATAGCTCTAAAATTTATAATCGAATAGAAAAACCATTAATGGTTCATCCTGAATTTGACAATGTTGTAAATAAACTTGCATTCAATAATGGCATTATAACTTCTGATGATTTAAGAGTAAAATATACTATTGAAACATGTGGATTAGATAGGGATGATTTGAATGAAAAACGACAAACTATAATAGAAGATTTTATAGAAAATATAATTGATAAGAAATTGAAAAATGAATCAATTCAAGATGCTTTACATGAGTTAATGAGTGATTTAAAGAAGAAAGAAAAAGAGTTTATAGCTCTTCGGTATTGGATACTAAAAAACTATAAATCTTTAATGGAGGTAAGTTAAATGAGTAACACCATGACCGTAACCTCCCTAAACACCAAAATAAAGTCACTACTAGAAACCACCTTCATGCACATTTTAGTAGAGGGTGAAGTATCATCAGTAACTTACCACAACTCAGGTCACGTCTACTTCTCCATAAAAGACAAAGAGTCCAGCATAAAGTGTGTGATGTTTCGTTCAAATGCTTCGCGTATGAAGTTTACTTTAGAGCGTGGGCAACATGTGGTGGTGAATGGGTCTATAAGTGTTTATACCCCTCGTGGGGAGTATCAGCTCATGACGGTAAGTGTTGAGCCGTTTGGGCAAGGGGCATTGGCTTTAGCCTATGAACAGCTCAAAGAGAAGTTACAAGCCAAGGGTTATTTTGCACAAGAGCGAAAGAAGCCACAACCAAAATATATTAAAAAAATAGCATTGGTAACGGCTTCTAAAAGTGCTGCTTTGCAGGACATGCTTAAAATTATCGATAAACGGTGGCGACTGCTTGAAGTTACGGTGATAGATACTTTGGTGCAAGGTGACAAGTCAGCTCCACAAATAGCAGAGGCTTTAGCCTATGCAGATAGTTTGGATTGTGATGCTATAGTTGTTGGTCGTGGTGGTGGAAGCAAAGAGGACTTGTGGGCGTTTAACGAAGAGGTGGTGGCAGATGCTATTTATAACTTAAATACTTTTGTAGTCAGTGCCGTAGGGCATGAGGTAGACGTACAAATAAGTGACTTTGTTGCAGACCTAAGAGCTCCTACCCCATCGGCTGCTATGGAGATGATACTTCCTGACCAAGATGAGATACTCTATACGCTGTCTGAAATGCAAAATCGTTACGTTCGTACCATGGGGCAGATTTTGGCAAATAAAGAGCAGAGTGTAACAGCGTTAACGCAAGAGTTTCAGCGTCAATCGGTCTCGCGTAAAATAGCCATGGTTGAAAAAGAGTTTATGAACTTAGAAGATGAGTTTCAACGGGTAATAGATTATAAGCTTACGCAGTTTGAAGCCAAAATAACCCCTTTACTTCAGCTTTTAAAAGAAAATTTTGAGTATGCTTTGCAGGTTAAAACTCAAAGTTTACATTCTTTAGAGCAAAAAATGAAACTCTATGACCCAAAACTCAAACAAAAAGAGGGTTGGGCAGAGGTTGTGCTTGATGGAAAACGTGTTGAGTTAAGCAACATAAAAAAAGATGACAACTTTGTAATAATGGATACAAAAGTAAAATTAGAAGTAAAATGTATAATTAAGGAAAAAATATAAAATGACAAAGAATTTATCAGATAAACTGTTTTGGGTAGCGTTGGTTCTAATGGGACTCTATTTTCTCTATCAAAAAGGAATCATAGGGGCGAACTTTGAGTCGGTTTCTCCAAAGGTCGCTTATGAGATGATTCAAAACGACAATAACCTTACACTTTTAGATGTACGAACCCCTGAAGAGTATAAAAAAGATGGAAGAATCGCTGGGGCAAAGCTTATCCCTCTTGGAGAGTTACCTAAAAACTTAGATATGTTAGACAAGTCAAAAAAGGTTTTAGTCTACTGTCATAGTGGTAACCGTTCGAATTCTGCTGCTCGTATTTTAGAGGGTAATGGTTTTACTGTTATTAACATGAGTGGTGGTATGATGAAGTGGCGTTCAGAAAAGTTGCCTGTGGAGTAAGAATTAGTTTTATAATATTTTACTTTATTTTATATAGTGATTTTTTTTAAATTATTGCAACAATAGTACATAATAATAATTAGAATTACTACTTATTTTTTAAAACATATATATTTCTTAAATAAATAATGTATACTTTATATATAAACATATAAAGGAAAAATATGATGAAAAAATTATTATGGGCTGCTATCTTAGTAGGTAATGTGGCTAATGCCAGTGAAGCTGTAAATGTAGAGACCAATTCTACTAAAGTAAGTGCTAGTGAAATTGTGCCTGTTGTGTCAAATGCTAGTACTAAAGCTAGTGGTTGGTATGCTGGTGTTGGTATGGGTCTTGTCAATTGGGGTGGTTCTGTCACCGTTGACAATGGATATTCTACTCAAACAATTGATAATGATACAGAAGATAAGCCTATGATGTTAAAAGTAGGTTACGTAACACAGAGTGAAAATAGAGTTGAGTTATATTATAAAAAAGATTCTATTGATACTACTAATGCTTCAAATCAAGATAGACCATTTGATACCTCTACTTTTGGAATTAATTATCAGTGGGGACTCTCTTCTCTCTCAACAAATGAGATGTTGCCCTATATACGTGTAGGAATAGGATTTGGTTCAGGGGATGCTGATTGGATTGCAAATGATTTAAATGCTATAGATTTTGATATAGGATTGGGTGTACATTACCAAGTTGCTCCAAAAATAGATGTATCAGCTGGTATTTATAGGAGAGCTGTAGGAATTAGTACTGATAATAGTGATGATTCAGTTATTGCAGCTATGAATGGTGTTGAAATAGGTGCTAATTACCACTTTTAAAATATAATAGGTCTGATTTTGTTGTTTGACATGGTCAAACCTACAGTTTTTTATAAACCCGAACATAAAAATGAATCGTAGTTTTTAACTCTTCAAGAGCTAAAATTTTCTCTTTTATCTCTACTGTTGTTTGCCAATAGTAGGGAGTCATTCTTAGTAGGTCTAAGATGTCCTCTTTTTTAACTGTAATCTCTTTTTTTATCTCTATCTGCTCTTCTAAAACAAAACTCTCTTCATCGTCTAAAACTGAGTAGTTTCCTTTGTGAGGAAGCACTTCATTGTAAATGTGTTTGGTTAAGCCACTTAAATGCTCTTCGGCTGGTCCAACCATAATAATCTTACTATTTTCACTTTTAAGTAATCTACCTATTTCAGAAGCTGATACAGGAGAAAAGACTGAGACTATGGTGTCAAAGCTATTACTAAAAAAAGGTAGGTCATAGGCTGAGGAAACTGAAAGTAGAGTATCCATTTTACGTTTTCCTGCAAGTTTTACAGCTGTTTTTGAGATGTCTATGCCACTTAGAGATAAGTTTTTAGAACTAGAAGCCTTTCTTATTTCATGCATGTAGTAACCCTCACCACAGCCTATGTCTAAAATGTTTTGATTAAACCCTTTATCCATTGAGGAGATAATTTTAACTATTGTAGATGAGAGTGAAGTGTAATAACCTTTATTTAAAAAAGCTTGACGGCTTTTAATCATCTCGTCATTGTCCCCAGGGTTTTTACTCTTTTTATGTTGGGCTAGAAGTAGGTTGACATAACCCTCTTTGGCTTGGTCGTAGGTGTGGTTGTTTTCGCAACGGTATGTTTTTCCATTGCTGATGAGAGCTTTGCTACATGATGGGCATTTAAAGTAAAGAGACATAGGCTTCTCCAAGATTTTGATGGGGGAATGATACTTTATTTATCTTAATGATGGGTATGATCAAAATAGTTCTACTTCTTATTTCCACCCACAGCATACCACTCAATAATCTGCCGTAATTCTCCACCGTCTAGCCAGATGCCGTGCTCTTCGCAGATGTCTATAATGATACCACTTTGCTTTTTGTAGTTAACCACAGCCATGCTTTTTTGGCAAATGGGGCAGGGGTGAAACTGTGGCTTTTTACGGTTATCTCTTGGATGGTCTTGTATGAAACGTAGGTAATGGGGGTTAAGTTTACTTCGTAGATTGACCTTGTAGGCTATAAGCGTTTCAAACTCCTCCTCTGCTATGAGTATGCCATCACACTCCTTGCAGTACTCTAAATTAATAGTAGAAGTTTTTAAAGTTTCTAAGTTTAAGTTACAACAGGGGCAGAGGTGTTTTGAGTCTAGTTTTTCTGCACTTTCAAGTAATTTTGCATTTAGAGGGTTTAGCTTGTTGCAGTAACTACAGTTTAGACCTTTTTGGGGTAGTGGGGCAGAGCAGTATATACACTTCATTTAGACACCCATTAGCCATTCAAAAAATCGTTCAAAATTGGTTGCGTAGTGTTTATGGTAGGTGTAGTCACTTTTTCTTTTTTTTAGTCCATATTTTCGGTAAGCCTCTTCATTTTGTTCTTTGTCTTGAAATTTTTTATAAGATTGTTTCCACTCTATTAGCGTTTTTAATT
>JALVXD010000203.1 GCA_027038295.1 Campylobacteraceae bacterium | reverse complement strand
AAAAAATAGCATCACTATCGATGATATTGCAAAGTTTGATGATAAATTTAAACCCTTTTTGCCCAAAGAAAATTTTTCGGATACAAACACCACATATTGGCTTAAAATAGATTTAGGCAAAAATTTTCCAACTGGTAGGTTTATCTGCACTTACGGCGATGCCGATTTTTTCGCTAGTAGTATAAAAAAGCATCAAAACCTGCAAAAGTTTAAACTTGATGGTACGCAAAATTTCTCTTTTTCTTACAGCAGAGGCGATGCTAGAGTTTACTACTTTAAACTATTGCCAAAACGATATAAGAAGGCTTATAAATTTATTGAGATTGCAACACCGAAAACATTTTATGCTTATAGTAATTTATACAATAAAATAGAGATACTTTTAGGTGTTGTTCTGGGGCTTATTTTAATGGCATCAATTTACAATTTTGCACTCTTTTATTACAATAGGGAGAAATCTTTTTTATACTATTGTCTTATGCAGCTTGCAATGGTTTTAACTCTATTCGATTTATCTGGTGCTTTTGCATGGAGAGAAGAGAGTATATTTTTTAGAAACGAAACAGTTTTAGAGATTTTAGTTTTGAGTGTTGCCATTTTTGCAGGTTTTTTTGCAGCAACTTTTTTAGATTTTAAAAAGTTTTTGCCAAAGTTAAATAGAGTTGTGAAAATTATCTTAATTGCAATCGGTATAGATATTGTGATTACACTATTTTATAAATCTTTTATTGTAGAGTATAAACTGCATACATTATTTATAATTCTTCTAATTTATGGCGGCTACATAAGAGCAAAAGATGGCTACAAACCGGCACTCTTTTACTTGGCAGGTTGGAGTGCACTTGGTTTTGCAATCTTTTTATCGGTTTTTCATTTAAAAGTTGAATACTTTGCATTTGATCCAATCTACATAGGAGCAGTGCTAGAGGCTATACTCTTCTCTTTGGCACTATCTTACAGATTTAGATTAGCTGCAAAAGAGAAAGAGAGAGAAAAACAGATGCTAATTCAGCAAAGTAAACTTGCCACTATTGGTGAACTGCTTGGCAATATAGCACACCAGTGGAGACAGCCTTTAAATTACCTTGGTTATACCTTTATGAATATTCAAGATGCCCATAAAAACCATGAGTTAGACGAGTGCTACTTAAATAAAAAGCTAGGCGATGCCCAAAAACAGTTAGAGTATCTTTCGCAAACTATTGATGATTTTAGAGATTTCTACTCGCCCAATAAAGAGAAAGAGCTATTTAGTCTGCATGAAGCAACAAAAGAGACGGTGCAGTTAATTAGCGATATGCTAAAGAGTAATGATATTAAAATAGAACTTATTTTAAATGAAGATATAAAACTACACAGCTTTAAAAACGACTATAAACAAGCACTACTAAATATAATAAACAATGCTAAAGAGGCACTAATTGAGCGAGCCATAATAGAGCCAAAAATTACAATTACTGCAAATAAAAACCTAATTACAATAGCTGATAATGCAGGAGGCATAGATAAAAAGATTATAGATAGAGTCTTTGAACCATACTATACAAGCAAAGAGAAAAGCAGCGGTATAGGATTATATATTGCAAAAATGCTTTTAGAGAGAAATATAGGTGCGACCTTAAAGCTAAAAAACTCTAAAGAAGGAGCACTGTTTATTATCATATTTTAGTTTATTTTATAAATTCATCTTCAATATACTATAGGATAAATTGCCATCTCCACTCTTTTCTTTTAGCATGGCTCCTTGTTTTACAAGAGCTTTTGCAATTAGTCGGTTCATTATACCATGTCCAACAAGAAGTACAGTTTTATTCTCTTTGGAGAACCCTATAAGCATATCGGCTCCAAGCTCTGCCCTTTGCTTTGCCTCTGCAAAAGATTCGCTATTGCTTTTATAACCAAAAAGCCAAGCCACTCTAAGAATTGGAGCCCACACTTTAGCTGGCAGTTTAA
>JALVXD010000202.1 GCA_027038295.1 Campylobacteraceae bacterium | reverse complement strand
CCATCACTATCAGAGTTGTAGTCATTAGGGTCTTTTGCATCAACTAACAAATCATTATCATCATCTAAATCATACCGATTATTAATGCCATCACCATCAAAGTCATCACCCGTTAAATCAGAATCTGCCCAGTTAGCAATACCATCTTTGTCTCCATCAATGCCATTGTCCAAAACACCATCACCATTTACATCAACATCAGCTCCATCAGGTATACCATCACCATCACTATCAGGATTATTATCATCAGGGTCTACAGAGTTTGGGAGACCATCATGGTCACTATCAAGTTCCATATTGGGAAAGTCATTGATATCAAGAGGATTAGTCCCTGCTATCAACTCATACTGATTAGAGACTCCATCACCATCACTATCATTAGTTGGATCATCATTACTACTATCAAACTGATTGAAAACCCCATCATGGTCACTATCTATAATTGCAGACTCTAATGCATCAATAACACCATCCCCATCACTGTCTCCTAAAGGTTCATCACCATCAGAAATTCCATCCTCATCAGTATCTGGATTTATATAAGATGTTCCCAATACAGCCTCTTGTCTATCAGTGATACCATCACTATCTGTATCTAAATCAGCAGTAGCTACCCTATCCTCTCCACAACCACTCAAAAGTAGTATAAATGCAAGTGAATAGATTATTTTTTTACTATTAGTCATAAAACCCATTATCTTCTTCCTCTTGGATAGCTTATCTCAGCTTCTATACGACGATTAATGGCTCTACCCTCTGCTGTTGCATTTGATGCAATGGGCATACTCTCCCCTCTCCCTTCAGCATAAAGTCGTGAAGAACTAATACCTCTAACGATAAGGGCTCTCTTTACAGCATACGCTCGTCTATTTGATAAATCTAAATTTTTCTTAACAGAGCCTAAGCTATCGGTATGTCCAAAAATCTTTACATAACTACCTTTACTCTTTAGAAGAAAATTTGCAAATTTTTCAACTTTTGGGAGAGAGTCTTGTGTAATCGCTGCCGAGTTACTTTCAAAATTAATTTTTAAAGTAGTTCTAATGGGGCAACCATAATCATCAACTGTAAAATTACATGGAGTTGAAGGACATTGGTCTATCCTGTTTTCAACACCATCTCTATCTAAATCGGGAAGGTCTGTCTTTATACTGCACGTATTATCATGCATATATACAATACGTGGAGATGCTACATGCACAACAGAAGGATGAGGTCTAACAGGATGAGGTCTAACAAGCCTCTTGTTAATAGCTTTAGAACCTAAAGGTATAGAGACCCCTGCTGTAAGAATTGCTTCATTTCCTTCTTTGTTTCCCCCTAAAATCTGTAAAAATCGACCCTCTACATTTGCTTTATATTTATTTGGTAAATCAATACTTAGCCCTCCACCAGCCTGAACAAAAGGGTGACTTTCAAAAACATTTTTCTGCCCACCCTGTACGTCTTCATAACCTACTCCAGCTAAAAGATAAGGAACAACTCTATTACTGTTTTCAAACTCATAGAGACCATTTATGGAACCTTTTAAAAAAGAGTTTGCATTTTCATCTTTTAATCTCACATATTCCAAATCAATTCTTGGCATTACAACATAATTATTATATTGCAATGTTACACCTATAGTAGGATTATTAAAATGACTACCCTCGCTATTTTTAGTAGATGTCATACCACCATTCATACCCAGTTGAGACTCTACGCTTGTAGCACTTAACATGCTTATTATTATTAAATAGATAACTATATATTTTTGCATCTTGCTCTCCTTAAAATTCTATGTCCTAATCTTAAATAAAATAGTATCAGATTGTTTCACTATTTAAATACTATTTTTCATATTTTTTTCATTATTAGATAAATTTATTCTTAAATATGTTATTTAAAAATTACTGATATTTTCTTCTGTTTTTCTATCACAATTTATTATAATCAGCAACAATTGGCAATCTGTTTTATATTAATATGACAATTTGACATATTAGCAACTTTCTCAAGTAGGCTTTAGATACTATTACACATGAATAAAATAGAAACGCTACAACACTACTTTGGACACGAAACATTTAGAGAGCAACAAGAAGAGGTCATTGATGCCATTTTAAATCAACAAGATTTGCTAATGATTCTTCCCACAGGTGGAGGTAAATCACTCTGTTATCAACTGCCATCATTACTTATGTCTGGAGTTACCGTCGTTATCTCCCCTCTTCTTGCCCTCATGCATGACCAAGTAGTAGCGTTGAGAGAAAACGGTATAGCTGCAGCAATGTTAAGCTCCATGCAGACACTCGAAGAGAGTCAAGCCATAGAACAGCAACTGCGTTCAAACCAAATAAAACTCCTCTATGTTGCCCCCGAACGGCTTATGAATGACTATTTTTTAACTTTTCTACTGGACTTAAACATAAACTTTTTTGTGGTTGACGAAGCCCACTGTGTAAGTGAGTGGGGTCATGAGTTTCGAGAACACTACCGAATGCTCTCACAACTTAAAATCTCTTTTCCTAGCTCGACCATAGCAGCCTTTACTGCTACTGCTACGCCCATGGTTCGTGATGACATACTCAACAACCTCTCACTTCAAAACCCAAAAGTTATTACGGGTTCTCTCTTTAGAAAGAACCTCACCATCACAGCCCAACATAGACAAAGTGATGGAAGACGACAACTCTTAGAGTTCTTAAAAGAGCAAGGAGATGTGGCAGGGATAGTTTATGCTTTTTCTCGAAAACAGACGGAAACAACAGCTGCATATCTACAAAAACAAGGCTACAAAGCAGCAGCCTATCATGCTGGTTTAGCAACCAATGTAAAAAATAAAGTTTTTGCAGACTTTGTATCAGACAATATAAACATTGTCGTAGCCACCATAGCCTTTGGAATGGGAATTGACAAAAGTAACATTCGTTTTGTGGTACACATGAACCTCCCAAAAACTTTAGAAAACTACTACCAAGAGATAGGACGAGCAGGACGAGATGGGGTAGATGCCACTACCCTACTTCTTTTTTCTACTGCCGATATTGTGCAACAAAAATCTTTTATAGAAGATTTACCAGACAGCCCCTACAAAGAGAATGCATTTGAAAAAATCAACACCATCTCTCGTTTTGCCAACTCAGAATCATGCCGACACCAACAAGTAGCAGCATACTTTCATGACAATATAGATGAATGTGGCGACCGATGTGACAACTGTATTAACCCTCATAAAAATAAGATAGATATCACCGAAGATGTCAGAAAACTTCTCTCTGCTATTTTTAGAACCAAACAATCCTTTGGAATACAATATGTAGTTGATGTATTACGTGGAAGTAAAGAGCAACGTATCTTAACAAATGGTCATAATAGACTTTCTGTTTATGGCATAGGTGAACACTACTCTAAAGCCCAATGGCTAAGTATCGCCGATAAACTTTTAGAGTTAAATGCCCTAGCTATTGGGGAATATAGAGTTTTTCATATTTTAGAAAGAGGTGCCAATATATTAAAAGGTGAAGAGAGCGTGACTATTCGTGAAGAGCGTATGTCTGTTAAAAAAGCTAAAACCAAGAAAAAAGTAGACTACTTTGATGACTATGAAGTTGAAATATTTGACCAACTTCGAGCTTTACGTAAAGAGATTGCCACAGCCAATAAAGTACCACCTTATGTTGTCTTCTCCGATAAAACACTAAAAGAGCTATCAAATACAATGCCAAGTAATAAAATAGAGATGCTAGAAGTACATGGAATAGGTACAGTAAAATTTGAACGTTACGGTCAAGCATTTTTAGAGTTAATAGAGGAGATAAACAATGCCTAGCTTATGTGGTATAGATGAAGCAGGACGAGGTCCACTAGCAGGTGACTTGGTTATGGCTGGAGTTATATTGACAAATGATATTGAAGGACTTATGGATTCAAAAGTTCTAAGTGAAAAAAAACGAGAAGAGCTATACCCTCTCATTATAGAAAATTCACTCCATCACATTATCTCTTTTTCTCCTCAACAGATAGACAAAGATGGATTAAGTTACTGCTTAGGCAAAGGATTAGAGAGCATTCAAGAAGAGCTAAAAGCAGATATCTATCTGTTTGATGGAAACCAAACTTTTGGAGTTTTAGGTATCAACACCATGGTAAAAGCAGACGGGAAAATTCCAGAGGTAAGTGCAGCCAGTATATTAGCAAAAGTAACCCATGATAGAGCCATTATAGAAGCCTCAAAGATTTATAAAGATTATGGATTTGAAAAACATAAAGGGTATGGGACCAAAGCCCATATAGAAGCCATTAAAAAACATGGCTTCTGTAAAATTCATCGTCGCTCTTTTAAAATAAAAGGGCTAGAGTAGTTGATTATATCTCTTTTCTTGCAAAGAAGAGTCCAAATAATGAAGTTATAACCACCATCAATAAGATTCCAAAGTTATTTAAAATGGGAATACTCTCATTATAATCTTCACATACACAATCTTCAGCACTGCCATTATTGTCAGGTGTTAATGTTGATACAACGGGAATAGTAACGGTAGCAGCATTTCCAAGATTACCATTTGCATCTACTGCTTGATAATTAAACTGAGCATCACCAACAAAACCCTCTGCTGGGTCAAATTTTAATCCATCTGCTTCATCTCGTGTTAAATTTTGGTCTACTACTACAGCAGTCGTTCCATCTGCCATATACAATATACCAGACTGAGCATCGGGTAATGATTTAATCACAAAATTATCGACATCCACACCATTTGCATCTTTTCCAGATAGGTTTAATATATCTACAGCTGGTAAGGTATTAAGCATCTTAGGGTTTATTTTATCATCGGTTGTAACAGATGTGCTTCCACCGTTTCCACCATTGGTTCCACCATCTGCTGAAATTATTGGTAAAGTCACCGTTGCAACTGTTCCTTCATTGCCATTAATGTCTATTCCACTATAAGTAAAACTAGCATTTCCAACAAACCCCTCTTTGGGGTCAAACTTTAATCCATCGGTTTCATCTTGTGTTAAGTTCTGATTAACCTCAACTCTGCTTACACCATCTGCCATATAAAGCACACCTGACTCAGGAGCTGGTAATGATTTAATTCTAAAATTACAAACGTGAAGACCACTAGTAGTACTTGCAGACAAATCGACTATGTCAGTAGCATCTACCGAATTAAGCAACTCGTTATTTGTTTTATCATCAGTAGTAATGGTCACACCTGTTGTGTCCGTTGTACCAGTGGCAAAAAGTAAAGTAGAAGAAAATAGAATCATTGCCAAAAGACTTTTCTTAAATATTTTCATTATAACTCCTTAACATAACTAAATATGTTATTTTTTATTTATATTGTATTTTAACATTATTTAATTAAAAAGCAGTTTTACTATTAAATTATATTTATTTTTATTATAAAGTGAGTTGTCAAGATGTAGGGAATAAAATAGATGTTAAACTTTACGTCCTGTTAACATCTTTATGATAAGTGTAGATATATCTATAACGTTAGCTATTTAAAGCTATTGTGACCTTTTTAAATATTTTATACTTCCTCCAAAGTATAGTTTTATGATTAAGTAACTTCCAACACCTCCTAAATATTATAAATTATTTTTTTATATTTTAATTTTAATATATTTTTAATAAAATAAAACTTAAATTGTGAAATATATGAGAGTTACGAGATAATATTAAGATATATAATTTTAAAATCATTCTGTAACCATTTTGTAACTATTTTCAATTATAATTCACTTATTAAAAATACATTAGGAGTATCAAAATGAAAAGAGTTCTATTATCAACAATCGCAATGGCTACAGTAACAACAATAGCAACAGCTGGGGAGAGTACAGTTGAATCAAAAGCACCTGTACTTAAATTCTCAGGAACACACTATTTAGGGTTTGTAAATACCAAAGACAATAATGGGGACAGAACCAATAAGTTTGAAACAAGACGTAACTACCTACAAGTAAAAGCCTACTTTAAAGAGAATCCAAAAGATTATATGAGAATTACCCTTGATACTCATGATGACAATGGTGATAGTAAGGTAAGACTTAAATACGCTTACCTTTACCTAGATAATGTTCTTCCAAATACAGGTGTAGAGATAGGTCAAGCACACCGACCATGGATTGACTACGAAGAGCATAATGCTTGGAACTACCGTTCAATTTCTAAGGTATTAGTAGAAGCTAAACATGGAGCTGACATTACCAACTCGGCAGATAGAGGAATTAACTTCAAAACAAAAACACCTTACTTTTCAAGTGAACTGGGTGTTTTTAATGGAGAGGGATACCACAACGAAGAAGATGGAGAAGGTCTTAGTGGTGAGTGGAGACTTACAGGTCACATACTTGGTACAGGGAAAAAACATGCTAAAAAATCATTAACTTATGCAAATGTATCTTTCTTTGGACAACAAAACAAAAAAAGTAACAAACATGGTAACGAAGATTTAAATTGGATGGGTGCTCATGCTGTTTATAACCAACCTGAGTTTCTAGTTGCTGCTCAATACATTGATGTTCAAGATGGTATCGCTAGTAAAAAAGGAACAGGTTATTCAGTAAATGGAGAATACCGATTTGCTCCAAAATGGAATGCTCTTGGTAGATACGACTACTTTGACATGGACGACAATACAGGAGAGAAAAAGAGAGCTATTGGAGGTGTGGCTTATGAATACAATAAAAATGTTGAGTTCATAGCCAACTATACAAAAGAGAGTGGTTCTAAAGTAGGTAATAATAGTAATGATAAAATTATGCTAACTGCTGCTGTTGAGTGGTAAGTAATCTTTAGGCGTAGACTCATTAGTATGAAAACAGAATCCTTAGAAATCGTTATTATCGAAGATGAAGAAGACATTTTAGAACTTATTGAGTATCACCTACAAAAATCAGGTTATGAGACCATGGGCTTTCTTTCAACAGACAATGTTGAACAGTTCTTAGAAGAAGAGAACCCTGCACTTATGATCGTTGACCGTAACCTACCTGGTTGTGAGGGGAGTGAATTTGTAGCCAACCTTCGGAAATATGGCTACAACATCCCCGTCATTTTTCTAACAGCAAAAAACAAAGACAGTGACATAGAAGAGGGTTTTGAGCGTGGGGCAGACGACTACATAACCAAACCCTTTAAACCAAAAGAGTTGGTTTTACGCGTTCAAGCCCTACTCCGTCGTTCGGGTGCAACCTCCAATAAAAAAGTAAAATATAGAGACTTAACCCTAAACATCTCAAACCATACCTTAACCATAGAGAGTGAAGTTATTGAACTAACCAATTTAGAATTCAAACTTCTTCTCACCTTTGTTCAAAACCCAAACATTACGTTAGACAGAGACTTTTTAAGAGATGAAGTTTGGGGAGATGATAGCATGAACTTTCATGATAAAACCGTCAATGTCACCATGAACAGACTCAAAAAGAAAATAGACCCAACAGGAGAAAAAGAGTACTTTATTCCTGTCTGGGGAGTGGGTTATAAATTGGTCTAACTGTTATCATTCTGTTACCAACATATTCTATACTACATCAAATCAAATTAAAGGACGTATGATATGACATTTTCAAAACTATTAACAACAGCTCTAGTAGCAACTGTGACACTAACAGCAATTAATGCTGATGAACTAAAAGGTAGAGGGGCATCTTTTCCTGGTCCAGTTTACAAAGCGTGGACAGCAGACTACTTTAAAGCGACAAAAAACCAAATTAACTACACACCAACGGGTTCAGGTGATGGGATTAAATCTATTACAAAAAGAATGGTAGACTTTGCAGGTTCAGATAAGCCACTTAAACCAAAAGCTCTTAAAAAGAAGAAACTTTTTATGTTCCCAGCAGTTGTAGGTTCAATTGTTCTTGCTTACAATATTGATGGTGTTAAAGATGGTGAGTTAAAACTCTCTCGTGCTGCTGTAGCTGCTATTTTTAGTGGAAAAGCTACCAACTGGGACGACGAAGTAATTGCGAAAGAGAACAAAGATTTAAAACTTCCTCATGAGCCAATTACCATTGCAGTAAGAGCTGACAAATCGGGTACAACGTTTAACTTTACCTACTTCTTAAATCAACTTGACGACAGTTTTAAAGTAAGTAAAAAACCAACATGGGGTGCAAAAAAAGTTGTTGCTGGTAAGTCAAACTCTGGTGTATCAGCCAATATTCAACAGATTAAAAACTCTATTGGTTACATTGAGTACTCTTTCAAAGAGAAACTAGGACTCCCTGCTGCACAAGTAGAGAACAAAGAGGGTAAATTTATTAACCCAACACTAGAGTCATTCCAAGATGCTGCAAAATACGCAGAATGGACAGCAGACCAAGATTTCTATGCTGTTATTGGTGACCCTAAAGGTGAAACATCTTACCCTATCGTTGCGGCAACATTTATCTTGCTTCCAACAGAAACAGTAAAAACAAACAAAGAGGCTACTAAGTTCTTTGATTGGGCATTTAACAATGGAGACAAAGCAGCGTCTGACTTAGGTTACGTGCCTCTTCCAAAAGAGACTAAAGATGCTATTAGAAAATACTGGGAAACAAAAGGGATTAAATAATTAATCCCCCCCTTATTCACTACATTTTAGCCCTATGACTGCATAGGGCTAAGATGTGGAGATGCACCACTCCACTTGTAATTTTCACATTTTCTCAACTCACCTACCTTTGAATTGTAATAGGTGAGTTGTCTTCTGTAACTGCTTTGTAACCAACTTCCTATAAAATTAACCCATGAAACAATACAAATCTATCTTCATATCAGACCTACACTTAGGCACCAAATATTCACAAGCTGAAAA
>JALVXD010000201.1 GCA_027038295.1 Campylobacteraceae bacterium | reverse complement strand
ATGTACCATAAGGGTCATTTACCCATATTAACCCTCCTGTATTCATACCAAAAAAACCTGTAATAAGTGTTAGAGGGAGAAATATACCTGAAAGAAGTGTTAAGTAGTAAACGTTTTTATTCATCTTTTCATCTACTTTCGCCCTATAGAAATCATAAAAACTATTAAGCTTATCTATAGCTACTTGTGCTAAACCTTGAATCCTTTTAAAATGCTCATACACATCGGCATAAGCTAACTCTTCAAAAGAGCTACTATTGTTACGTTTATGATGAGAGATAAAGAGTTCAAAAGAGAGTTCAGCTTGAAATAGAAGTCTATAGATAAGTGAAATATCTTTTTTATAGACTAACCATTTTTGCATAAAATGGGTATCTAGCTTGGCTTCATAAAGGCTCTCTTCTAACTCGTCAATCTCATAATGATACTGCTTTATCTCTTTAATTAAATCATCCGTTCTACTATCTAAAAACTCATTCATCTCAACAAGAGAGCCTAACTCTTTAAGCTTATTCTCTTCACGCTCATAAAGATATGCCCTCTCCTCTTGAATTACAAAAGCATAAGAGACAATATGAACAACATTCTCTTTGAGTTCAGGTAGACGTAACACTAAAATAACAAACGAATCTCTTGCAATAAAATCAGATGGGTGTTCAGGATTTTGAATATCTTCAAGAAGTAGTGGGTCAAGGAGATGAAGCATAAAGAAGTAACCTTAAGTGTTAATTTTTGGGAAATTATAACAAATATCCCTCTATTGTCTACTGATTTATTATTTTATAGAAATAGTTTAAGCAATCAAACTTTATAATTAACCATATAGTTAATAAATGTTAATAGGATAACTTATGCAAAAAAAAACTAGAGATTCACAAGCTACTAAAGCCAAAATTATTCACACCTCCATGATGCTTTTTTCTACCAATGGTTACGATGCCACAACAGCAGATGAGATTGCTAAAGCCTGTGGGATAAACAAAGCTATGATTTTTTACTACTACAAAAATAAAGTTGGACTCTATGGGGCTGTTTTAAGTCATGCTTTAGAGTCTATACATGAAGAGGTCATTAGTAAAGATAAAGAGTATCTTCACCCTTTAGAAGATTTGGAAACTTTTATTAAAACCTATGCACTCTATTGTGAAAAGCACCCCTACCTTCCTGCTCTACTTCTTCGAGAGCTTAGCAATAGTGGTGCTTATCTACCTGATGTTATGTTTGATAGCATGAGAAAACTCTTTGCACTTCTTAGTAAAATTTTAAAAGAGGGAGAGAGACAAAAGCTCTTTTTTAATGTAGAGCCAATGCTAATTCACTTTATGATTGTAGGAACAATAAATCTCTTTATTACTACAAAACCTTTACGAGAGAAGAGTTCAAAGATTGAAAATGAGATAGACACTTGTTGTGACTGCGATATGGAGTATGTTGCTGATTATATCTTTACTAAGGTGAAGTTGATGTTAGGTGTTAAGCCAACTTAAAAAATATTTTGACTATAATTAACCATCTAGTTGGTTAACTAAAACAAAGGTTGTATTATGAAGAAGATGTTACTGCTATTTATCATTCCCTATTGGGTCTATGGTCAAAGTATCCAAGAGCTTTTTGACGCTCTAAAATCACACTCACAAACAAGAGTTGATGAGATGGTTATTCAAAAAGCAGAGGTTGCCGAGAAACAGGCTAAAGCTCAACTGTCTCCTAATGTGGATTTTTTTACATCATTAGATAGGTATACAAGAGATACAGCTCTTGTTCCAATAACGCTAAATGAGTCATCTACAATGTTAAAAGACCCTAGCATAGCTCAACCATTTAGTAAAAATATGCTAAGAACAGGTGTTAAGTTTACTATGCCTCTCTTTGTTGAATCTATCTCAACAATGATAGAGAAAGCAAAAGCTATGCAGAGTAGTGCTAAAGCTAAAAAAGAGATAGATTTACTTAAAAATGAGG
>JALVXD010000200.1 GCA_027038295.1 Campylobacteraceae bacterium | reverse complement strand
AGTTAGAAGCCAAGTCTAAAACAGGAACTTTACTCTCACCTAAAACCGTAGTAAATTTTGTAATAATTAGATTACTTAACTGGTTATCTATCTCATCTGTTGTAAAGTGATTGTCTGTACCTACAATCTCATTCATGAATGTCTTAGGGTTACTAATACGAATCTCGTACGTTCCAAAAGCTCTTAAACGAACCATAGAAAACTCAGGGTCACGAACCATAATAGGGTTTTTGGTTCCCCATTTTAGGTCAGTAAAGCGTTTTGTATTTAAAAAGTATACTTCTGCTTTAAATGGTGAGTTAAAGGCATGGTCCCAATGTTCTAGGTTGGTCATTATGGGTAAGTTTTTTGTCTCTAACTCGTAGATACCAGGCCCAAGTACATCGGCAATAACACCTTCATTGACAAAAACAGCCATTTGTGACTCACGTACGGTGAGTTTGGCCCCATATTTTATCTCATTGTTATGACGAGGAAATCTATATACCATGGTATCATGTGAATCATCTGTCCACTCAATTACATCAATAAATTGCCCAAATACCCAATCAAAAAGTCCCATCTCTTATCCTTTAGTTTTATCTTCTACTATATCGTTTACTGTATCAACAGGTAAAGCTTCAACTTTTGCTTTGGTAGCAAGAAGAGCCTCTTTTAGTTCACGTTCTGTCTTGTCAAGTTCAATAAGTGCTTTTGTTCTTGCTTCCTTACCTTCTTCAGCAATTTCAAGTGAATCGTTAAGTGTTGCTATCAGTGTAGCATTCGCAATTTTAATACTCTCTATATCAAAGACACCACGTTCCATCTGTGTTCTAACCTCTTTATTGGCTTCACGTAGACCTTCAGCATTTTTCTCTAAAAGTTCATTGGTTAAATCACTAGCATCTTTAAGTGCTTTTGCCGACTCATGACTTCTAAATATAGTAACTGTTTGTGCCAGTTGGTTTCTCCATAGAGGAACGGTATTTACAAGTGTTGAAGAGATTTTATTAATCAATGACTTGTCGTTCTCTTGAATAAGACGTATGCTTGGAAGTGACTGCATCGCAACTTGTCGAGAGAGTCTAAGGTCATGCACTCTTCTCTCTAAGTCATCTCCAAAAGCTCGTATCTCTTTAAGCTCTTGAATTGCCATCATCTCGTTATCTTTAGCTTTCTCTTCATAAGTAGGCATAATCTCTTCTGCTAACTCTTTTTTCTTAATCTCTCCTGCTTCAATGTAAAGTTCAAGCTTTCTAAAGTACTCTAAATTTGCCTCATAGAGTTTGTCCAGTGAGACCACATCGGTCATAAGTGTACTTTTATGCTCTTCTAAATTGTTAGCAATCATATCTATCTGGTCACGTACATTTTCATAACCTTGAATAAACTTGGTTAAAGGCTTTACTCCACCAAAAAGTTTAGAGTACCAAGGGAGTTTTTTGTTGGGGTTAAGTTCTTCAATATCAAAACCTTTAATCGCAGCTACCATCTCATTTAGAACAGCTCCTGCTGCTCCTGTGTCTTTGTTTTTAACACCATCTATCATACGGTTAGAAATCTCATCTAACTCCTCTTGTGCTGATGCTCCAAAGTAAATAATCGAACTTCTATTGTTAAAGTCTAACTCACTAAGAGCCTTTTCAAGTTTGCTTTGTTCTTCTGGTTGAATGGCTGGTAGATTTGCATCTACCTCTTTGTTTTCTTCTATTGATGTCTCTATAATCTCTTTGGTTTTTGTTTCCATCTTATTTATTCCTTCTTTAATTTAGTTTTTAATCTGCTCTTGAAGTACATCTATATGTACATCTAGGTCAAATTGGTTGTTCTTTTTAAGTCTTATTATCTCTTTATCAAATTTCTTTTCAACATCAGAGAGTAGCATAGAAAATCGCTCTTTAGTCTCAGCGTTAATCTCATCTTCTTTCATACCTGTATACGATTCAGTTACTTTTTTAATTCCATCAATATAGACGATGATAAATT
>JALVXD010000199.1 GCA_027038295.1 Campylobacteraceae bacterium | reverse complement strand
TCTGTAACAAAAGTACTCTTGCATAAGTACGTAAGCATGAAAAACATTTTGGTGTTTGGGTAAAATGTTTTCATTTTCTGCAAAACCTACAGACTCTATGACATTTGCATCCAACTTAAAGCCAATGAATTTGTCTTGCAGTTCAGGAATACTCACTTCAATGTTTGTAACATAACGGTGTAAAAAGAGATGTAACTCTTGTGAGACAAACTCTGACCCACCAAGATAAAAGCGTAGTTTATCCAACTCCAAGTTATCTAAAACTCCACCTGAGGTTACTCTAAAGTCTAGCTCAATGGTTGAGGTGTATCCATTGGTAAAATAGTCTACCTTTTCTAACTCTATGGGGTGCAGGTCAATCTCATAGTTTGTAAAGAAAGGACACTCTGTTTTATGTTTATGGCTATAAGAGAGCAGTTGTGTATTTTTAGGAACCGTCTGCTTCTCTACCTTTCCTTTTTCTGGTTTAAAAGCTACAATGGTGTAAGATGGTACAGGTTGCAAATAGTTTGCCCATAACAACTGGGTAAGCCCATGTGTTAACTCTGGAAACTCTCTGTCCATACTTTCACGCAGTTTACCTGTTAAAAAAGCAAAACCTTCAAGCAGTCTCTCCACATCTGGGTCTTGCCCCTTTTCAGCAAGGAAAGAGGACAACCCTGGGTTTTTCTGTGAAAAAGCCTTACCTAATGTTCGTAGGTTATAAAGCTCTTGTGTATAATATTCATTTAATTTCATAATATCTTCCCCCCTTATATTTTTTAACCAATCATTACAGAACCATCTCCTGCAACGACCACGCCTCCATGTGCCGTAGCACTTCCATTTATAGCAACTGGTATGCCATTGACCGTAAACAAAGCTGCTCCACTCGTTATGGTGTCAGTAGCACAAGAACATGCACAAGGGTCACCCACAAGTGCTACTGGTACTCCATTTACTTTTACAATGTCATGACCTCCTGTAATAGGTCCTCCTACATGTGGTTTTTTCCCACATTTATCTGGACAAGTGTGGTGGTGTCCTTTTAGGGCTATTTGTGGCATTTTTTTCCTTTATTGTTTAATTATTTACTACTCACTCTATCTTTTACCACTTCTGGTATTTTTTTAGCTTTTCCTGCGTTACACATCTGTTCTATGTAGGTGGTGTAGGATGCTATGGCTTTTTTCTTATCTCCTAGTTCCCAATAGGTATCACCTAGATTATAATACGCTACTGTTCTTTTTGGGAATTTTTTTAAAATTTTTTCTAGTAGATAAACTGCTTCTTTGTTTGAGCCTGCTTTTTGGAGGTAGTAGGCTATGTTATTGTAGGTTGTTAGGGTCTTTTTTGTAAGTTTTATCTCATATAAAATAGCTTTTAGCACATCCAAATTAAATGTACTTTCTTTAAGCGTAAATTTACTGTCATAAATATTTGAATAATTTGATTTCAAGAAAGTTTCTAATGAATTTAATATTACTTTATTTGTTATTCTTAAACTATTCAACTTATTAAGAAAATTACTATTTTTTTGATAAAGATAATAACTTTTTTTACACATAACCATACCATCTTTCCCGTTAAGTGTTTTATCATTAATAAATATTTTTAATAAAAATGTATTATATTTTTTATATATGTTAAAATGATAAACTAAAGCATCAACACCACAGTTATTATCAATATTTGGAATGTGATTATATACACCATCCAAAATAGCATATAAATTATTTTTTATTTTAATATTTTTTATATGTATTTCTCCTCCATTAAACTGATATATATCAAACAACATTTTCTCTTTACCATTTAAAATATATAAATAAGTATCATTAATGGTATCTTTTTCAGCTTTTTGATATTTAATTAAAATATTTTTATATTCCAAAATCTCTCTATTATCATATCCTGAACCGAAACTATTTGCTAAAATATACTGAACTAAAATAACCATTACTAATAACTTTTTCATCTATTTTCCT
>JALVXD010000198.1 GCA_027038295.1 Campylobacteraceae bacterium | reverse complement strand
TCCAAGCGTTGTAAGAGTTTATCCAATGGCTTGGGAAAAACTCTGCTTCACCGTTGTTTACTTTTTCAATAGACGAAGCTGCAAACTCTTTTTTAACAAACCACTGTTTAGAGATGTACGGCTCTACAATGTTTTTACATCGGTAACAGTGACCCACTTGGTGAGGGTGCTCTTCTATTTTAACCATAAACCCTGCGTCGTCTAGCTTTTGAACGATTACATCTCTAGCTTCTAAACGCTCTAAACCTTTAAACTCACCACAGTAGTCGTTTAAAATTCCTTTTTCATCAAAAATGGTAATAAACTCTAAATCATGACGCTTTCCAACTTCGTAGTCATTGGTGTCGTGTGCAGGAGTAACCTTTACAAACCCTGTTCCAAACTCCATGTCTACGTGTTCATCGGCAATAATCTCAACTTCACGCTCAATGAGTGGGAGTTTAATCTTTTTACCTATCAAGTGGTTATGACGTGTATCATCAGGGTGAATCATCACAGCAGTGTCTCCAAAGTAGGTCTCTGGACGTGTCGTTGCAACCGTAATGTTCCCCGAACCATCAGCCAATGGGTAGTTGATGTGGTACATTTTTCCCATGTGGTCTTCATGTTCTACTTCGATGTCACTCAACGCACCATCATGCGTACACCAGTTAATCATGTAGTTGTCACGAACGATGAACCCATTGTCATACATCTGTTTAAATGATTTTTTTACAGCATTTCCAAGACCCTCGTCCATGGTAAAACGCTCACGGCTCCACGCAGGAGATACACCCAGCTTTCTAAGCTGAGAAGTAATGGCATCTTGAGAGTTCTCTTTTTGCATCCAAGCACGTTCTAAAAAGGCTTCACGCCCTATTGCTTCTTTGGTAGTACCCTCTTCTAAAAGTTGCTTTTCAACAACATTTTGAGTCGCAATCCCTGCATGGTCAACCCCTGGTTGCCAAAGGGTTTTGTACCCATCCATTCTTTTGTAACGAACAATAATATCTTGAAGTGTAAAGGTCAAAGCATGACCAATATGAAGCCGACCTGTTACGTTTGGTGGTGGCATCATAATGGTGAAGTGTTTGTCAGGTTTTTGAATAGATTTGTTACCCTCTATCTCAAAGTAGTTTCTCTCTTCCCAAAGTTTATAGTAGCTCTCTTCTATCTCTTTTGGGTTGTATACGTTTTTTTTGGTTTCGCTCATTGTACGTCCATTAATTATAGTGATTTTTTATTAGACTTCTTGCCTAACTCTATATTTTGTAAATATTGTTTAGTGTGCATTAGATTTTATTAAATATACTCGAAGTCCTAGCCTTAGCTAAGTCGAGAGGATATTTAATGAAAGATGATGTGCAATAAATAATATAGACATTTATAGGGTTAGGCAAGAGGTCTATGATCGCGATTATAGCTAAAAGGTGCTTATTGCTTATTAATGCAACTCCGTGAACTTAAACCCATGATTATTTAATACCTCTCGAACTTCATCTTGATGCTCAACACCTTTGGTCTCTAGTGAAACCGAAACCACAGCGTCTCCAAACTCTAGGTCTGTAGAGGTTCTATCGTAACCTATCTGGACAATGTTCGCACCCACTTTAGTTAATAGTTCGGTAAAGGTCATAAGTGAACCTGGCTTATCCATCATGACTACAGAGAGTTTCATTTTTCGTGAAGACTTCATAAGTCCTTTTTCAATAATAAGCGAAAGCATGGTCACATCAATGTTTCCACCACTAAGCACTATGCCTACTTTAGAGCCTTTTGGAAGGTCAATCTTCCCATGTAAAAGAGCAGCCACACCAACCGAACCTGCACCCTCAACTAAAAGCTTTTGTTTCTCAAGTAAAAACAAAATGGCAGCTGCTATCTCATCTTCACAAACCAACTCTATAGCATCAACCTCTTTAAGAATATGCTCCAAAGTAATAGGAGAAGCATCACGCACGGCAATTCCATCGGCAATGGTTTTGACACTTTT
>JALVXD010000197.1 GCA_027038295.1 Campylobacteraceae bacterium | reverse complement strand
CCTCTAAAATCAGCACTCTTTGGTGGTAAGGTTGTTATTAAGACATCTATTTATGAGCCTATAACACTGAAAGTTCCACAAAATACAAAAAATGGTCAAAAGTTTAGAGTAAGAGGTAAAGGTGTAACCGATAGAAAAACAGCATTAACAGGTAACCTTTATCTTACAGCTAATATTGTATTGCCAAATGTGGATGAGATGGATGAAGCGTTAAAAACTATGTTGAAAGAGAGACTTGAACCTTTAGATACAGAGGGAAGTGATGCATAGTTACGATGAACCTGTATATCTTATATCTGTTGTTGCCTCTATTTTGGACATTCATCCACAGACACTAAGACAGTATGAAAAAGAGGGACTTATAGCGCCTTCTCGTACACAGGGACGTATGCGTCTTTACTCTCAACGAGATATTGACAAGATTAAATTTGTATTACAATTAACCCGTAAAATGGGGATTAACCTTGCTGGTGTCGATGTAATTTTAAAACTTAAAAAGCAGATGGATAGTATGAATGCTGAGATTTTGGAGTTAAGAGAAGAGTTAAGTAAAACAAACCGTAATGGCTCAGTTCAACCAAGTAAAGCCGTTGTAACTACTAGCAATTACGATATTGTCATTTTTGGAGATTAATCTCTACTCATTAGAGTTAGTCTCTTCTCTATGATATTTTTATCTCTCTCTATACTCAGAATAATAGTATCATTTGGTTTATAAGCGATGATCATACGTCGTAAATCGTCATGATCTAAAACTTTTACTCCATTGACTGCGTAAATTAAATCTCCAACTTGAAGTTCTGCTCTTTGTGCTGCAGAATATGGTTCAATACCTGTAACAATGGCTCCTTGCGTATGTCTATAAAAACGTTCACTTTTTTTATTTATACTTTCAATTCCTACACCCATAAACCCACGATAGACTTTTCCATCTTTTATAAGTTTTTGAACAACATTTCTCATCATATCTACAGGTATGGTAAACCCTATACCATTGTTACCACCACTCTCTGAGAGTATGGCAGAGTTTATTCCTATGAGTGCTCCACGAGAATCAATCAATGCTCCACCTGAATTTCCAGGGTTTATCGAGGCATCGGTTTGTATAAAGTTTTCATATTGATTAATACCTACATGATTTTTGTTGAGTGCAGAGATAATTCCTTGAGTAACAGTTTCTCCTACACCAAATGGATTACCAATAGCAAAAACGACGTCACCGAGTTGAATGTCTTTGGCACGACTTAGTTTAATGGGTGTTAAGTTTTGAGCATCTATTTTTATAACAGCTAAGTCACTTCCTTTATCGGTACCGATTACTTTGGCAATATACTCTTTTTTAGAATTATTCATAGTAATGGTTATCTCATCGGCACCTTTTAGTACATGATGGTTGGTAACAATGTAGCCATCTTTTGAGACAATAACCCCAGAACCTAAAGAGAGAGCTTTTTTTCTTTGTGCTTTATTAAGTAATTCTCCTCTTTGCTCAAAATACTGACCTGTATAGGGGTCAAAAAAGAGACGACTTGGACCTCGTCTATTTTTTATTATGGTACTTGTTGAAATATTAACTACAGCATTCATAGACTCTTTGAGTATACTATTAAAGGAGAAAATCTCATTTTGACCATTGGGCAGTTTATGTTTCGGGTTAGTGGGTGCATTTTCAAATGTAATTTCTCCTGAAAATAGAGAAACACTCAATAGGGTTGATAGTAAAAGAGTCTTTGTCATGTAGCCTTCCTTTATAGTTATTGTGAAAGTGTTATTATAAAGTTTGTCAGGAAATAGGAGGAGTATAAGAGGGTATAGGTATATACTTTATAATAACTAAGTACACTAAGAGTTAAGGAGGATATCTTAATGCACATCTTTCATGTTTGTATTATAAGATGTTTATATAAACCGATTGCTAATTGAATATTAACCTTTTATTAACATGGTAAGAAACTAATTTAAACTGTATATTTTTAGAGCATTTTCTAAATCATCAGGGGTATCTATACCAAAACTTTTTGAGTTTACTTCAACCATAGATATTTTATAGCCATGATATAAAGCTCGAAGTTGTTCAAGCTTCTCTATCTCTTCTAAAGGAGCAGGGGCAAGTTTACAGAAAGTTTCTAAAGATTTTTTAGTAAATCCATAGATTCCTAAGTGTCCTTTGTATTCATTAAAATGGTGGTCGCGAGGGTAAGGGATTTTAGCTCGTGAAAAATAAAGAGCTAAGTTATCATCTGTGGTAACCAGTTTTACAATATTTGGGTCATCTGCTTCTGGATTATTCATTGTCTTATAACAAGAGTTCATTATGATTTTTTTATTGTTTCTATTTTTAGTAGTTAAGTCGAAAACTGCTTTAACAACTTCTACTTCTATAAAAGGTTCATCTCCTTGTACATTAATGATAACCTCATCATCATTTAAATTGAGCTTCTCTGCAGCTTCAAAGATTCTATCCGTACCTGAGTTATGCTCAGAAGAGGTCATAATAGCTATGATATTATGTTCTTTTGCAATATCAAGAACCTCTTGTGAATCAGTTGCAATAGCAACTTTATCTATACTTTCAACAGCCTTGGCTGTTCGTATAACCATAGGCAAACCAGCTATATTAGCTAAAACTTTATTGGGAAAACGACTTGAACCTATACGTGCAGGGATAATTATCATAATAAGCCTCTTTTACTATTTGGATAAAAGGATTTTATCATATTTTTTTAAAAGAAGTATAAGTTGAAATGTTTTATAATTATTTTGATTAGATAAATATCAAGTAATTTATCAATAAAATTTATGATTAAGTTGACTTATTAATAAAACTTATGTATAATAATTCATCTTACAAATTTCAAAGGACTTATTTATGAAAAAAATTATCTTACTCTCAGCAATGGCATCGTCAATGTTATTGGCAACAAATGGTGACAATCTTATCTCTCTAGGAGCAGAATCAAGAGCAATGGGTGGAACAGGTATTGCAATGCCTATGGGAACTGACTCTGTATTTAAAAATCCATCTTGGTTAGCAGATGTTAAAGGGGCTGAGGCGATGTTTGGTGCCACACTTTTTATGCCAGATGTTAAAGCAAAAAATGGAAATGCCAATGGTCAAGAGGCAACAAGTAAAGCTGATATTTCACTAATTCCAGCTGTTGCACATGCAGACAGACTTAACGAAAACTGGGCTTATGGTGTGGGTATGTTTGGTGTATCTGGTATGGGTGCTGACTATAGAAATGAAAATGGAGCAACACCAGCTGAAAACAAAGGTTTAGCCGACATGAGAACAAACTTTCAATATATGCGTTTTGTTCCATCTATTGCTTATAAGCAAGATAATCTAAGATTAGGTGCTGGTTTGACATTAGCATATGGTGCATTAGATATATCTGCTGTTTTACCAACTAACCCTACTGATTTTTCTACTTATGCTCAAAGAGGTGGTGGGATGAGTGATGACTTTGGATTTGGTTTTCAGTTAGGAGCAGGATATACAGTAACTCCTGAAATTAACTTAGGTGCTTTCTATCAGAGTGAAGTAGCTACAGAGTATGAAAATGTTTTTGACTTTAATATGGATGGAAGATATGACAATCTAAAACTTTCTCAACCTGCAGAGTATGGTGTGGGAGTAGGTTATAATAATGGTACATATAGAGCAAGTTTAGATGTAAAACAGATTCTTTGGTCAGATGCAGATGGTTATGATGCATTTGGTTGGGATGATCAAACTGTTATTGCTTTTGGTGCTGGTTACAAAGTGAATCCTAACTTAGAGTTACGTGCTGGTTACTCTCATGCGAGTTCACCAATAGATGAAACGTTTACAGGTGCAACAGTAGGTGGAACACCTATGCCAGCATCAAGTGTTGCTTTCTTTAATATTATGGGCTTCCCAGCTATTTCAGAAGATCATATTACAGCTGGTTTAGGATACACCATTACAAAAAAAGTTGGTGTAGACTTGGCATTTGTTCACTCTCCTAAAGAGACACTTAAAGCTATGAATATGGAAGTTTCTAACGAACAAAACTCAATTTCAGGTGCATTGAAATATAAATTTTAATCTCTAAAATTTATATGGTCGGGCTAAAATACCCCGACCTACAAAACCTCTTTAAATCTCTCTCAACTCTTACTTTATCATGTTATAATCCCCCTTTACTTTTTAGGAGATTTATATGGAGATATTACTGGTAGCTGTTGGTATCTTGGTTGGTACACTCTCAGGCTTTTTTGGTATAGGTGGAGGAATGATATTGGTTCCTATTCTTCTACTTTTAGATATTGATATTAAAACAGCCATTGGAATCTCAATTGTTCAGATGGTATTCTCTTCATTTTATGGCTCATATCTTAACCATAAAAAAGGTTCATTGATTGTAGGTGAGGGTATATGGGTTGGTATTGGTGGTTTTGTTGGGGGAGCTATAGGTGGGTATGTTTCAGACATGGTACCTGAAGAGATGCTACAGTTTCTATTTTTAGGACTACTCATTTTTGCACTCTACCGTCTTTTTTCTGCTAAAGTTTCAGAGAGTGGTGAAGTTAAAACCCTTGACCCTAAAGTTCTTTTTATTGTAGGTTTTGTTATAGGTATTTTTGCTATTTCACTCGGTGTTGGTGGCTCTATACTTCTTACTCCTATATTAGCTGGTTTCCTTCATTACCCTATCAAAAAGGCTGTTAGTGCAGGTCTTTTCTTTGTTGCTTTCTCTTCGGTTGCTGGTCTTTTTATGAAACTATCAACGGGGACTATAGACTTAGAAAAAGGTATCTATGTAGCAGTAGCTTCACTTGTTGGGGTCTATATAGGTATATGGCTCAAAGACCATGTTACGCCATCAAAGCATAAACTTTACCTAATGATTATGTACTCAGTAGCACTCTTAATTTTAATCAAAAAAATGTTTTTAGGATAATATAAATATGAAAAATCAAAAAATAGAAGTCTATGGGGCTAGAGAAAATAACTTAAAAAATATAGATATAAAAATTCCCAAAAATCAGTTGGTGGTTATTACAGGTATCTCAGGAAGTGGTAAATCTACTTTGGCTTTCTCTACACTCTATGCAGAAGGACAACGACGATATATCGAATCATTATCTTCATATGCTCGTCAGTTTTTAGGTCGTGTAGGTAAACCAGAAGTAGACAAAATAGAGGGTTTAACACCAGCTATTGCTATAGACCAAAAGACTACATCTAAAAACCCACGTTCTACAGTGGGGACTATTACAGAGATTTATGATTACCTACGTCTGCTTTTTGCAAGAGTAGGTAAACAGCACTGTCATGAGTGTGGTAAACCCATCTCATCTATGGCTGCATCAGATATTATTGAAGAGGTTTTAAAACTTCCCAATGGTGCAAAACTTGTTATTATGGCTCCTTTGGTCAAAGAGAAAAAGGGTACTTTCGCCGACATGCTAGAGTCTCTTCGTCATAAAGGTTATGTTCGTGCCATGGTAGATGGTGTAATGGTTCGTCTTGATGAAGAGATAGAGCTAAGTAAAACTAAAAAACATACCATTAAAGTGGTCATTGACCGTGTGGTTATAAAAGAGGAGAGTCGAGACAGAATAGGGCAAGATGTAGAAAAAGCTCTAAAAGAGGCGTATGGTGAAGTGGAGCTTGAAGTTTTAAACTATGAAGAGTTTGGACTAGACAGACAGCATATTCACTACTCTGAACACTTAGCATGTTTTGATTGTAAACTCTCTTTTGAGCCTCTTGAACCTGTGAGTTTTTCCTTTAACTCACCCAAAGGGGCTTGTCCTACTTGTGATGGTTTGGGTATTCGTTACGTTATTGACCTTAAAAAAGTTATAGACACAGCATTGAGCATTGACAAAGGTGCAGTAAAAATTATGTATGGATTTAACAAAAGTTACTATACCAAGTTTTTAACAGCTTTTTGTGAGCAAAACGATATTCCTACCGATGTTGAGTATGAGTCACTTGAAGAGTTCCAAAAAAAATCCATACTTTATGGAGGAGCAAATCCTGTAAACTTTACATGGAAACGTCATCAACTCACTCGTGATTGGCCAGGAGTAGTAAAGTATGCACATGAGATGTTTTCAGATGAAAAAGATATGTCAGAGTATATGACAGAAAAGGTCTGTGACAGATGTAATGGTCATAGGTTGCGTCCACGTTCATTGGCTGTTAAAATAGAGGGTAAAAATATTGCTGATATTATAGATATGCCTATAGAAACAACCTATCATTACTTTAAAGAAAAAGAGAATTTTATACACCTAAGTGAACAGCAACATCTTATAGCTGAGTCTATATTCAAAGAGATAGAAGCACGACTATTCTTCCTTTATGATGTAGGACTTACTTACTTAACCTTGGGGCGTGATGCACGAACCATTTCAGGTGGAGAAGCACAACGTATTCGTATCGCTTCGCAAATTGGTTCTGGGCTTACAGGGGTTATGTATGTGTTAGATGAACCAAGTATTGGACTACATGAGCGTGATACCATGAAGCTCATAAGAACGCTTCGTTCACTACAAGAAAAAGGGAACTCGGTTATAGTAGTAGAGCATGACAAAGAGACCATTATGTCTGCTGATTATGTTATTGACATAGGACCAGGGGCTGGTAAATATGGTGGAGAGGTTGTCTTTGAAGGAACAGGAAAGAAGATGATGAAAGCCAAAACATTAACAGCTCAGTACCTTTTTGGTGCTAAACATATTAAGTACCCTCATGACAAGCCTCAAGAGGATTGGATAGAGATAAAAAATGTTACGTTAAACAACTTAACAAAAGTCTCTGCAAAAATTCCTCTAAGAAACTTTGTCTGTGTTTCAGGAGTGAGTGGTTCAGGGAAAAGTTCACTTATTCTGCAAACACTTTTACCTGTGGCAAGAGAGCTTCTAAATCATGCAAAAAAGGTAAACAAAGTAGATGGTGTAGAGGTTCTAGGCTTAGAGCATTTAGATAAAGTAATTTCACTTGACCAAAGCCCAATAGGGCGAACGCCAAGGTCAAATCCTGCTACCTATACAGGGGTTATGGATGAGATAAGAAAGCTTTTTGCACAGACCAAAGAGGCTGAACTTCGTGGTTATAAAATAGGTCGTTTTTCATTTAATGTTAAAGGTGGACGTTGTGAAACGTGTACAGGTGATGGACAGATAAAAATAGAGATGCACTTTTTACCAGATGTTTTAGTAGAGTGTGACACTTGTAAGGGTACTCGTTATAATGCCCAAACTTTAGAAGTTATGTACCGTGGAAAATCTATTGCTGATGTTTTAGCCATGTCGGTTACAGAAGCTATGGAGTTCTTTAAAGCTGTGCCATCTATTGCTATAAAACTTAAAACCCTTATGGATGTAGGGCTTGACTATATTACTCTTGGGCAAAATGCAACCACACTTTCAGGTGGAGAAGCACAACGTATAAAACTAAGTAAAGAATTAAGCAGGAAAGATACTGGTAAAACACTCTATATTTTAGATGAACCAACCACAGGACTACACTTCGCCGATGTAGACAGGTTAACAGGTGTACTGCATCATTTAGTAGAGTTGGGTAACTCAGTGGTAGTGATAGAACATAACCTAGACATGATAAAAAATGCAGACTACATCATAGATATGGGACCAGAAGGTGGTAACAAAGGTGGACTTGTCATTGCAACAGGAACCCCTGAAGAGGTCGCTGCTACACATGAAGAGACAGGGTCATATACAGGTAAGTACTTGGTTGAAGAGTTAAAGTTATTAGAGGGTGTAGAATCGTAGGTGTGACCATGTTACACGTCAAATCTCGGTTTAAATTATATGGAAATTATAAATTTTAATTTATGCCGTATTTGATTTTAACGTTTGACATGGTCAAACCTACGGTATATAAAATTCTTAAAAAAGGGAAAAAATGAAAAATATTATAGCCATAGACTTAGGCTCAAACAGCCTAAGATTTTTAAAAATGAACTGTGAAACTAAAGAGGTTACAGGTGAGTTTCACAAAACGGTAAAAACAGCAGATGGTTTAGCAACAAGTGGCATTATAAGCAGTGAAGCCAAAACAAGAATAGTCAATGCCATAAACGAAGCCAAAGAGCTTATAGATTTCTCAGATGCAAAAGTAAAAGCAGTTACAACAGAAGCCATAAGACAAGCAATAAATGGTCAAGAGATTTTAGATGATATAGAGGCTCAAACAGCTATAAAATTTGAAGTAATAGATGGTGATGCAGAGGCAAAATATGCCCTAATAGCGACTCAAAATCGTTTAGAACTCTTAGGTCAAAAACCTAAAAGCTTTATGTTGGCAGACATAGGTGGAGCTTCTACAGAGATAGTCTTTCACTATGCTAACAAAACGATTTCAAAAAGTTTTAACATAGGTATAGTAACGGTTACTCAATCATTTAAAGATATAAGAGAGATAGCCAATGCCATCCCTGCCCTAATGAACCCTATTAAACTCTTTTGTGATGAGGTATACGCAGAGCATGGAAAAGTAGAGATGTTCGTAGCAACAGCAGGAACACCAACAACTTTAGCAGCCATGAAATTAGGTATGGAGTACGAAACCTACGATGCCCATAAAATTCATGGAACCATTTTAACCCAAAAAGATTTAGTAGAACAGCTAAGTAAACTTTTAACCATGAGTTTAGAAGAGAGAACCAAAACAGTAGGTGTAGGACGTGAAGACCTCATTGCCTCTGGAGTTTTAATTTACGAAGAGCTTTACACTATAGGTGGCTTTTTAGAGTCTGTGGTTATAGACGATGGTGTTCGTGAGGGTGTGGCTTATAGTGGGTGTGAGGGGTAGTATTATTTCCCCCTTT
>JALVXD010000196.1 GCA_027038295.1 Campylobacteraceae bacterium | reverse complement strand
CCCTTATTTACATCATAACCATTACTCTTTTATCATTAGGTCTTTTAATTAGTCTACGACTAAATAAGATAAAAAACTAATGTTTAAGAAAGAGAGTTACTTACTCTCTTCATCTTTAGAATCATTATTGCTATTAGCATCACCACTACCCATAAGATATTTACCATACATCATGGCTGCAACCACACCTACTACAACAAGATAAGCTACCCAAGGTTCTCTGTTCATTTTGACTCCTCTTATTTTTTGGTATTGGTCTTAATATAAAGGTACCCAACATCATCAGCAATAGTAATTTTGGCAATAATATTCCAATGTCCAATTTTTTCTATTTTAGCTGTTGTAGAGTACGTATTATTCTCTAATTTAAACGTATCAAGATTAATATCATCCATATCTGCAATGGCTCTTGTTATCTGAAATTTCACATTTGCATTGGTTACAGGAGTATTACTCTTTTTATCTTTAATACTAACAGATATTTTATTGTCACCTTTTAGCAACATATTTTGGTTCGTACTTTTTTTCTCTAAAGAACGTTGTCCATACAGTAAATCGTTAAGCTCCATACCAACTTTTTTACCATTAATATTTACTTCTGTATGGTATTTGTTATTAAACTTGGCATTTGAAATAACCATTTGGTTATAGTTTTCATCAACATCTTGGTAAGAGGTCATAAAACTTTTGTCTTCATACACAGGTGTATTGACAGCACTCTTAACTGTCCAAACAATCATTGAGAATGTCATACCAAAAATAAAAAAGAAAAAAGCCAACCATAGTTGATATTTTTGTATTTTTATATTCATTTATTTTTCCTTTTGTTTTTCCATAAAGCATAAAAATAAGCTAGAAGACCTAGTGCAACGATAAGATACATAATAATTTTCCATATTAGAGCAAAGGTTCTACCACTACCATGAATAATAGAATCAACTTTAACACCTTTTGATTTGGCAATAGATTCAACCACAGCTGAATAACCATTTAACAATCCTGCTGACATTTTTGCTTCAGGAGAATTTTTATCATAAGAAGCTAAGAGAGGAATAATATAACTACTAAGAATAGTGTCTCTATCTACTACATTTTTAAGTTCATCACTTGAAAGCATGTTAACATGCTGGTCTTGAAGTGAAACAGTCAAAAGTACATAAGGGTCTTTTAAATTTTTAAGAAGATTGGTCTCAAAACTTTTTATAAACTCTATTTTGCTTTTAGTATCGCTAAAAGTTTTATCTGCATAACGATTACTTGCATAAACATAGACATTTACGCCTGTTTTTACAAAAAGTTCTTTTCCCATAGTGTCTATTTTTTCAATAGTTCGAGGGTCAAGACTCTCTTTACCTTTTAGAATAAATTTACTATTTATATTTTTAAGTTGAGGAACAGAGCTGTTATTTTCTGCTGAAGATTGAAGGGTAAGTGTAAGAAGGAGTGCAAAAAGCACTCCCACATTTTTGAGTAAACTTTTCATTTAACCAACAAATACTCTGGTTGGGTCAAGAAAAGAGAGCATAATTGTCACTACTGCTGATATTGTTAGCATAATTCCAATAACTTTATCCATTACTTTTCTCCTTGAATTGTTCTTTGCTTAATATTATCTAAACTGTTCATTTTAAGAGCATTAAGATCATGATTAACAGAATAAAATGTTTCAGCATTTTCATTTTGTACTACAATTGCATTGTATGTTAAAACTCCAAGAATAGTAAGTAACAATGCAACAGCAATAAAGTAACCAGTTAAACCATGAAGAAGACTAAAAAGCCCTCCCTCGGTTTGTGGATCAATTTGTGTATTTCCTGCCATATCTTATCCTTTTACCTGAATTGAGTTAAGGAAGTGTCTTAATGACTTCTCTTGAGTTTCATTTAAACGACCCTTAAAGCTTGGCATTGTACCAATAGCACCTTTTTTACCATTTTCAAGTACTTTACCTACTAAAGTATCATCATACTCTGCAAGGTTTGCTGCCATACCATTCATACCTTTACCATCTGGTCCATGACATGATGCACATGCAGCAAACTCTGCAGGTTGTTCACCTTGCATACCACCAGCAATCCAAGTTGCAATTTTCTCAGCACCTTCACCAGAAGCCATACCAGCAGGCATAGCACCCATTGGGTAAGCAAGGTTATTTGAACCATTGTTAATGGCATGAAGTACTTGTTCTTTACTCAATCTATGAGTTAAATCTTGAGCTTTACCGTCAATACCTTCTGCATCAACACCATGACAAGGAGCACACTGTACTAAGAATACAGACTCACCCATTGATGTAAGTGTTTCATCACTTGGATTTTCCCAAGCTTTTGCAAACTTAGCATTGTTCTCAAGTACTTCTTCATTGTATTGACCAATTTGTGAAAATTGGTTGGTTGGGTAACCTACAAAAAAGTACCACATCATCCAAATAATGGTACCCATGAAGATAAGACCCCATCCAGAAGGTATTGGATTGCTATACTCACCAATACCATCCCAACTCTCATCAGCAAGTTCACCCGTTGCTGTATCATTTTTAATCTGGTTGACATACTTAAGTACAGTAAATACTGTAATTACAATAATTGCCAACGCACCTAGCATTGTTAAACTATTAATATAATCATCACTCTGAAAAGCGTCACCTGCTACGAAGTACGTTCCTGTCATCAAAGCAACAATTAGAATAATACCACCTATGACCATTTTTTTCATATTGTATTTCCTCCTAACCGTTATTTTTCTTTTGAATTGTCTCTTTTTTCAAGAGGAGCTGCATCAATCGAATCATTAAGTACCAAATCTGAATACTTTTCAAAGTCTTTCTCTCCAGTCTTCTGTCGTTTATAGATAGAAAAAGCATACCCATAAAAGATTATGAATACAAAAAGAAGAATAAAAAACTTACCATATCCTGCTATTGTCATTAATGTCTCTTGATCCATGTCTCACCTCTTACTTTAAAGAATTTAAGTATGCGATTAACGCTACTATTTCAGGAACTTGTCCGTTAGCAACAGCATCTTTTACAGATTGATTTTTCATATCAGCTGCAACTTTTTTAGCATCTTCCAATGCTTGAGCTTTCGCATCTTCCCATGAACCAAGTTTAGGCATACCCTCTTTGTCATAAGGAACACCAAAAACTTGTTTTTGAGTATTTGCATTAGCATACGCTGTTGCAACATCTGCAGTATTTTTAAACATATGTGGGTATTTAGGCATAATTGAACCTGGAACAACATCTGAAGGGGACATCATATGATTCTCGTGCCATTCAGTTGTTCGGTAGTTACCAACTCTATGTAAATCTGGACCAGTTCTTTTAGAACCCCAAAGGAATGGTCTATCATACGCATACTCACCACTTAATGAATACATACCATATCTGTCTGTTTCAGACTTAAATGGACGAATCAACTGTGAGTGACACGCATTACAACTATCTTTAATATAAACTTGTCTTCCTGCTAGCTCTAAAACAGTATGAGGTTTAGTTCCTACTGTTGGTTGCGAAGCTTTTGCGAAATCAGGAATGATTTCGATAAAACCTGCAAAAGCAACTGTTAAAAATAACATTACAGCAAAGAAAAATGGTCTTTGTTCTAACCAATGAAACATAATTTCTCCTTTCTCTTAAGACGCCATAGGCGATGCATTTGCTGGCTCTTTATCAAGCACTCTTCCTGATGTTGCAGTTTTAAACATATTGTACGCAAATATCAAGAATCCAGTTAAGTAGAACAATCCACCAATACCTCTAAGTGTATAGTATGGGTGAAGTACAGTTACTGTATCAATAAATGAGTAAAGTAATGAACCATATTCGTCATATGCTCTCCACATCATACCTTGAGTAATACCTGCAATCCACATAGATGTAAAGTACAGTACAATACCTACAGTTTGAATCCAGAATTGTGTCTCCATTAGTGACTTAGAGTAAATCTCTTTTTTAAACATTCTTGGTGCCATATGGAATAGTGAAGCCATAATCATAAAGCCAACCCAACCAAGAGTACCATCATGAACGTGTCCTGGAATCCAATCTGTAAAGTGCGCAATAGCATTTACTGATTTAATCGCCTGAATAGGTCCTTCGATTGTACTTAACATATAGAATGTTGAAGCCATAATCATAAACTTAATTAGTGGTGATGTTTGAAGTTGTCCCCACTCACCTTTCATAGTAAGAAGCATGTTAATTGCTGAACCCCATGATGGTAAAATAAGTACTATTGACATTGCAGAACCCATAGTCTGCATCCAATCTGGAACAGTTGAGTAGATTAAGTGGTGACCACCAGCCCAAAGGTAAACAAACATTAATCCCCAAAATGCAAGAACTGACAACTTATATGAAAATACATTTTGTCCTGATTCTTTTGGAAGGAAGTAATAAATCATACCAATAATTGGTGTTGTAAATACAAATGCAACTGCATTATGTCCATACCACCATTGTACGAGAGCATCATTTGTTCCTGCATACATAGAAATCGAATGCATTGCTGAACTTGGAGCACCATTTGCCCAGAACATTGTAGGAACTTCCATATTGTTAAACAAGAATAACATTGCAACTGCTAAGAATGAAGACATATAGTACCAAACAGAAACATAAATAGCTCTCTCACGTCTCATACCAATCATTCCAAACATTGCTACACCCCATAGAACCCACCATACTACGATAAGTAAATCTAGTGGCCACTCTAATTCAGCATACTCTTTTGAAGTTGTATAACCCATAATAAGTGTTACAACTGCTAAAAGAATAGTTATAAAGTAGAGCCAAAAATGTAACTTTGCTACTGTCATTAAAAATTTAGACTCCTTAAGAGACATTTTTAATGTTCTTTGTCCAACATAGTACCATGTTGCGAAAATACCACTAAGGGTAAAACCAAATGCTACTCCATTTGTGTGTAGTGGACGTAACCTTCCAAATGTTCCGTATTCTCCTGCTAAGTTACTTAGCTCTGGAAACGCCAATTGAAAGGCTATAATAACACCTACTAGCATACCAATGATACCAAACAAAATTGTAGCAAACGTAAACAGTTTGACTACTGAGTAGTCATACTCAAGTTGTGCATTGCTTTGCATCAATACCTCCTCTTAAAAATTTTGATAGAATAGTGACATAATGTGACTATCTAATTTTAATGGTATAAAGATAACCATTAATTTATACTTAAATTTATGATAAAGATGCGTTATAATAAATAACTTGTTTACTTTAAAGCTTAGCAATAAATTTATATATATTAAAAGGTGTTTGATAATGTTATTAGAACAATATAAAGAAGCAATTGAAAATAGTAATATCGTCTCTAAAACTGATATTCATGGTATTATAACCTTTGTAAATGATGAATTTTGTGTAATTTCAGGCTATAGCAGAGAAGAGCTTATAGGTAGAACCCATAACATTGTAAAACATCCTGATGTTCCAATAAGTAACTTTCAAAAACTGTGGACAACTATTAAAGAAAAAAAGACCTACAAAGCCACTGTAAAAAATAGAGCAAAAAATGGTTCTGACTTCTATCTTAATACAACCATCACTCCTATACTAAATGAAAAAGGAGAGATAGAAGAGTTTATAGCTATTCGTTATGATATTACAAAAGAGATAGAGTTGAAATTTGCTTTAGATAAAAAGCAAGAACTACTATTTATGCAATCAAGATTTGCAAGTTTAGGTCAAATGATTGCAAATATCGCCCACCAATGGAGGCAACCTCTCTCTCAACTAAATTTAACACTTTTTTCTCTTAAAAAATCTTCTGATAATGATAAAAAAGAAGAAGTTTTTAAATATTACAATGAAAGTAAAAAATTAATCAAAGAGATGTCTCAAACCATTGAAGACTTTTCAAACTTTTTTAACCCTAATAAAAAAACCGTAATATTCTATTTAACATCTGCAATAACTGATGCATTAGAGATACTTAAAAATGATATAAAAAAAGAGAATATCAATATAAAAATTAAGTCAGAAAATATTTTAGTTGATGGAATATCAAATGAGTTAACTCAAGTTGTTATTAATATTATAACAAATGCAAAAGATGCTTTTATTACAAACTCTATTAAAGATAGACAAATCACTATTTCTATTTCAAAATCCTATATTGGTATTGAAATTTTTGCCTTTATTATAATAAAAGACAATGCTGGTGGAATTTTAGAAGAGCATCTTCAAAAAATATTTGAACCCTACTTCACTACAAAACACTCCTCTTTAGGTACAGGTCTAGGTCTATTTATATCTAACCTAATTATTCAAAAAAGTTTACATGGTACCATAGAAGCAATAAATATAAATAGAGGTGCAAAATTTACCATTACTATACCCATTACAGAAAGGAAATAAAATGTATAGCCAATTTAAAAAAATAACCATAGTATTAGCAGAAGATGAAAAAAAATTAGCCATTGCCATGAAAAGTGCAATCGGTGAATATTTTTATAAATTTATAGTTGCATATAATGGAGAGGAAGCTTTAGAAGCCTATCAAAAGTACAAACCTAATATTCTTATAACAGATATATTAATGCCAAAACTTACAGGATTAGAACTTATGAAAGAGTTAAGAAAAGTTGATAAAGAGTTACCTATTATTATTTTATCTGCACATAGCGACAGGGACAAACTTTTACAGGCTATTGATTTTGGAGTTACAAAATATTTTATAAAACCTATTGACCCTGATGAACTTTTAGATTATATAACAACACTCATCCCTAAAATTGAAAAAAACAGGGTTATAAAACTTAGAGAGAATTTTAGCTTTAATATTAAGACAAGAGAACTTTACTTAAATAATTTTTCTATAAAACTAACAAAAAGAGAAGTAAATTTATTAGACTTTCTTCTGCAGCAAAAAGAATATATGGCAAATAATAAAATTATAAAAAGAGTAATTTGGAACGAAGATGTCTCTGACGAAAGACTACGAACATTTATTCGAAGATTAAGAGCCAAAACTTCAAAAAGTTTAATAATTAATAGTTCAGGCTTAGGCTATGGTATTGCTACTTAAATTAGACCTCTTCTTTTTTCTTCTGCTCTTTTTTCTCTTTCATCGCCTTAACTTTTTGCTCTTTCTCATAAGCAGCCTGAAGATCTTCTTCACTGTCAAAGAGCAATCCATCCATCATTTTTTTACTATCATCAAACTGACCACCTTTAGCAGCCCAAATAAATATACCTAAAAGCGTAAAACTTACTATTATACCTACGGTTAGTTCCAATATTAAAACACTGTTCACTTTTTATCCTTTATTTTAATTCTCATTGAGTTTCCTACAACTATTAAAGAGCTTAAACTCATAGAGAGTGCAGCAACCAGAGGTATAACGTACCCAGCCATAGCAACGGGTATAGTTATAACATTATAAATAAGAGAGAGGGCTAAATTTTGCTTAATAAACTTAAAGGTTCGTCGAGAAATCATAAAACTATCCTCAATAGCTTTTAGTGAATTGTTAAGTATGACTACATCACTTACAGCCAAAGCTACATCTGCCCCACTCCCCATCGCAATAGCAACATCAGCATAAGAGAGTGCCAAAGCATCGTTGATACCATCACCAACCATAACAACACTTTTGCCATTTTCTTTTAGACCCTTAATATAGTTTGCTTTATTTATAGGTGAAAGCTCTGATTTATAATTTTTTAAACCTATACTTTTAGCTACACGATTAGCAACCTTTTCATTGTCTCCTGTTGCCATGATAATATTGACATCAATAGAAGATAAATAATCAATAAGCTCTGTAATCCCCTCTTTTAATGAATCATCAAGTTCAAAAGAGAGAACTACTTTACCATCTATAGCGAAGTGATAAACAGTATAAACTGTGTCAAATTCAAAGTCGATATCTAATTCATCAATTAGACGGCTATTTCCACCAGCAATTATCTTATCATTATAATTAGCCTTTAAACCTTTACCCTCTACTTGCTCTATATTGGATAACTCTATTGTCTCTATAAATTCAAAGTTCTTCACTAAATATTTTTTAATCGCCAAACTAACAGGATGTGTTGAGCCATCACTTAAGGCATATAATATAGGTAGTATTTCAGAGCTTATTTCACCATTAAGCTTTTTAACATCCAATTTACCCTCTGTAATGGTTCCCGTCTTATCTAAAACAACTGTATCTACTTTAGAGAAGGTCTCTATAAACTTAGCCTCCTTAAAGAGTAATCCTTTCTCAGCAGCCCATGAAATACCAATAAGAGAAGCAATAGGCGTAGCCAATGCCAAAGCACAAGGACAAGCAATAACAATAACAGAGATAGAGACAATCAAAGCTTGTTCAAAATCATCACCATACAAATACCAACCTACAAAAGTTAAAATTGCTAAAAGCAAAATAGTTATAGAGAAGTATTTAGAGAGTTCATTAGTAGTATCTTCTATCTCTGGTTTTGAAGATAATGCATCCTCTAAGAGTGTTACTATATTATTGAGTGTTGAATTTGCATAGTTTTTAGTAGCACTATATCGAATGACTTGACCTGTATTGATAGTTCCACTATAAATAATATCTCCTGCTTTTTTTTCAACAGGCAATGACTCACCACTCAAAGAACTCTCATCAAAAGTAGCATTAGAACCTATAAGAAGACCATCAACCGTAGCTTTTTCTCCTGTTTTAACTTCAAGTATATGACCTACTTCTATAGAATCAAGTGGTACAACTCGTTTAACTCCATCTTCAACAATAGTTGCTTCTAGGGGTACTTGTGAACGAATCTTATCCATTGTATCAACAGCATTTTTCTTACCTATAACTTCCAAATATTTCCCCACTAAGACAAAGGTTATAATCATCG
>JALVXD010000195.1 GCA_027038295.1 Campylobacteraceae bacterium | reverse complement strand
CGTTTACCATAACGAATACCATCATAACGTGCCAAGTTTGTTGTCGCCTCTGCTGTTGCTACAATGTAGTAGGTAGCAATGTCGTACTTGGTGTTTGACATATTTTTATGCACAATAGTATGCCCAGCCTCTGTTAGTGCTTCTACCGTTTTTGCATAAGCATCTTGTATCTCTTGACTCGCTTCTGAAACATAGTTATCAATAACAGCAATGGTAAGCTTTCTATCAGGGTTTAAGTTTTCAGCAACAGAAGTCAACTCTAAAGTAGAACAGGTTGAATCTTTCTCATCAGGTGAAGCGATGGCATCGTACAAAATCGCTGCGTCTTCCACATTTTGAGTAATGGGTCCAATTTGGTCAAGACTAGAAGCATACGCCCCTAAACCAAAACGACTCACACGCCCATAGGTAGGCTTCATACCCACACAACCACAGTAAGCAGCAGGTTGACGAATGGACCCACCTGTGTCAGAACCAAGTGCAGCAATGGCAATGCCACCTGCCACAGCAGCGGCTGAACCACCCGAACTACCACCAGGAACTCTGTCCTCTCCATAAGGGTTTTTTGTTACACCATAAAAAGAGCTCTCTGTAGTAGAACCCATAGCAAACTCATCCATGTTGGCACGTCCAAAAGCAGAGAAACCTTTTGCTTTTAAGTTCTCGATTACGGTTGCATTATAAGGAGCCACATACCCTTGAAGGATTTCAGAACCTGCAGTAACCGACCAATCTTTTACTTGGATGTTGTCTTTAATAAGAATAGGCACACCCTCACCTGATGAAGCAAAATCAATGTAGGCATTCAACCCACCCTCTTTGGCTTTTGCTTCCATTTCAACTTTGAGTGCTTCAAGCTCTTCACTGCTTTTTGTCAATGCTTCTTTTAATGTAATCACTATGTTTTCCTAACCTATATTATGCTAAATATAAAAATTGCGTGATTATACCAAATTATAATAATAGTTTCTCTAAAATCACATACTTTAAAGGCTACAAGCATTAATTATACGAGGAAAAAAATTATAAAAAAGCAACTGCTTCTACTCTTACTAACAGCAAATCTATTTGCCATAGAAACTTTAGTGTCAAGAAGTAATTTGACAAAAGTTTTATTTTATCCCTATTTGTATTATACAAGGATACGATTGCCATCGCACCCTACAATTTATTAATGGAATTGCAACAAAAAGAGCTAAGAGTTAGACCAATCCTAAATCTTTAAACATCTCTTTAAAAGCGATGTTATACTCAACTAACTCATCATATATCAATCCAAAAGCTCTGTCCTCTTTTATCCACTCTTCTATCTTTTTTACACTATTTGTTTTCTCTTCTTCTGTCAGTTTGTTGGTTTTTTTAATACCCTCTTTTAATTTTTCATACTTTGGCATTTTTTATCCTTTTAGTTTTAAATAGTTCTATTGTCTATTATAGTGCATTTTTATTTGAAAGGAGCTAAGAGGTTTATTTTTATTTTTCCTTATTGAACTATCCCTTTACATTTTGTTATAATCCCCTTAAAAAATCTTTCTTACTTGTCGTTTTTACGTGGGGGTGTATAAAAGAAGAACAGTTTCAAATGGCGTAGACTGCTTTGGCTTCACTTAACATATTATTAACCAACTAGTTAGTTAACCGTTAATTTTTGAGTATTATACTTCTCTTATCCAAATATAAAATTTAAAGGAAAAAAGATGAAAAAAACACTTTTACTCTCAACATTAACAGCAGGATTACTTTTTAGTACTACAATGCTACAAGCTAAAACAGATACTAAAACATTGGTAACACAACAGATAACACAAACTCAAAAAAACTTTAAAAAAGCACCTAAAGAGATTAAAGAAGCACTTAATGCAAGTTCTCTTGCTATGCAAAGTTTACAACATAAAAAAGTAGATGAAGCAAAAAAACAACTGAAAATAGCTACCGAAAAATTTGACTTGGCTCTTAAAAATGACCCCTCTTTAGATATTGTACCATTAGATGAGCAAATTGCTGTCTTTGAAAACCTTGCTTCGGCAAAAGAGATTAAAGATATCTTAACCTCAACACAAGAGTTATTGTCTCACTATAAATTAAATGAAGCAAGAGCATCCTTAGCCCCTCTAAGAGATGAAATGGATATAGAAACCGTCTCTTTGCCAATGAAGGTTTTTCCAATAGCCACAAAAGATGCTTTAAAAGCACTCAACAAAGATGACACTAAAGCAGCAGTGGTTATTATGGCAGAAGCATATAACACCTTCCTTGTTGAAAATGCTGTTATTCCATTACCATTATTAAAAGCTCAAGATTTAATTGCTGATGCAGCAAGTTTAGATAAAAGTAAAAAAGAGGAAGCAACCAAACTTTTAGATGGAGCCAAAGAGGAGTTAGACAGAGCAAATCTTCTGGGTTATAGCAGTAAACATTCACCTGAGTACAAAGCACTTGTTGAATCTATTGATGCTGTGAAAAAAGAAATTAAAGGGAAAAATGTAGTTGAAAAACTTTATGACAAACTTAAAGAAGATTGTGTATCCTTAGTTCATAAAAATAAAGCTGAAAAAGAGATAAATAAATACCAACAAAAAGAGGCTATAAAAGCACACACAGAGAGTGGAAAATTTCTAAATGAAGCAAAAAAAGATGAAAATAAAACTATCAAATAGACTCTTTGCTACTTTAGGGGCATTTAAAACCTAATCTAACAAGATATAATTTTTCTATGAATATAAAAAATATATATTCATAGATTAAAAAAAGGATAAACAATGTGGATTAATTCAACACTTAAACTCAACCTTGACCAAGATGTAGTTGATACCTTTAAAAAATATGCAAAAATAGGAGGGTTTCTATTTATTATTTTAGGAGCCATTGGAATTTTCTTTCCAACCTTTATGACATTAGGAACTCTAATCTTTGTCTCTTATCTTATGCTGTTTGCAGGAATAAGTTCTGCAACTTTAACATGGATGAGTAACCGTGGAGACTGGGCAGGATGGCTTAAGAGTCTACTACTTATTGCTGTAGCACTCTATATGATATTTTACCCAATGGATGGAGTAGCAACACTAGGCTTACTCTTTAGCTTCTACTTCTTTATGGATGCTTTTGGAAGCTTTGGATTAGGATTTTCAGCTCAAGATACAAAACATAAATGGGTATGGATTTTTAATGCCGTAACTTCATTTGTTCTAGGTGTTATTTTTCTTATTGGTTGGCCATTTACCTCACTATGGCTTATTGGATTCTTTGTAGGAATCAGCCTCTTCTTTGATGGAATTGCCCTTATTGTTGGTGGTTATGCTATTGATGATTTAGAAGAAGATACAAGAGAAAAAGATGCTATTCATAATGTAGAAGAAAATACAACAAAAAAAGATAAGGAGTAAATGATGGACGCAGTAAAAAAAGAGTTAGAGGGTAGACGGAAAGCTATTTCTAAAGAGGTGGAACTCCTCTTTAAAGCAAATATGAAATTTACCGATTGGGATGTGCCTGAAGCAGATGATAATGAGGCAGCTAAACTTTTAATAGAGATTATTAAAGAAGAGGTAGCAAAAATTGAAGCTGATATAGAGGCAGGAAAGTACGAAAACTATTAAAAAAGGAAAAGTAGATGCACCATCAATTTAAACGTGTTATTGTTCTTCTAAATCAAGAAGAACAAATGGACAGACTACTAAAAAGAGGTGTGGAGTTTTCACAACAACACAATACAACTTTAGAGATTCTTTATGTACATGAAGAGTCTCTTTTTGATATACCTGACTATTTTCTCTCTAATGAGAAGATTCATAACGGTCAAGTAGATACACAAAAGATAAAAAAAGAGATTCAGAAACGACTTAAAGAGCTTGATACAACTAAAGAACATGCCGTTTTAGTCTATATTGACGATACTGTAGATAGAGTTCTAACCTATACGAAAGATGATAATCATATTTTGATTATCAGTAACTATCATCAAGATATTACTCCTAAACTTATTATGAAATCTTCTTGTGCTTATTGGATTAACAAAGGAGACAGAGACGAATACAACAATATTGTCTTACCTATTGAGCTAAAGGATGAATCTAGAAAATCCATTGCAATAGCTAAACATATCTTCCCAAAAAGTAAACTCAATCTTGTTTATGATTATCGTTTCTTGTTTGATATACTTGAAGTACAAGAAGACTATCTTAACATTGCACCAACTGGAGTAGATTATGAGTCTTATGAAGAGATTAAAGAGATAAACGAAAAAGAGTTTAAGACCTTTACAAAAGAGTTTAATGTAGAGGGTTACTTTATGGAGGGAGAAGGTTTACTTCATGAGGATTTAATTCAATATATTAAGAAAAATAATTTTGATTTGACTCTCTTTTATCATAATCTAGAAGAGCTATTTTTCTCACCTGTAATCACTGTTAAACTACTTGAAGCATTAGAGACAGATTTTTTTATACACACCATTAAAGATTAAGATATGAACACAAACACTAAAAAAGCCTTTGGCTTATGGAGTGCCGTATTCTTAGGTATCGGCTCTATGGTTGGTGCTGGTATCTTTATTGTTATTGGTCAAGCAGGAGCTATGGCAGGAAATATTGTCTGGGTCTCTTTTATCCTTGGAGGGATTATCTCTTTGCTTAGTGGTTACTCACTTGCAAAACTTGCCGTACGATACCAATCACGTGGTGGTATTGTAGAGTATTTAGTCCAAGGTTTTGGACAGAATATCTTCTCTGGAACTATCGGCGTTATCTTCTATCTCTCTCAACTCATCGCTCTAGCAGCTGTTGCAAAATCTTTTGGAACCTACAGTGCTACTTTTATGAGCCATGGAGATTCGATGTGGATTGATATTTTTGCCATAGGTGTTATTGCTCTATTTACGATTATCAATCTTATTGGAGCTGCTCTTGTTGCTAAATCAGAAAATATTATTGTTGCTATTAAACTAACCGTTTTGGTACTCTTTAGTATTGCCGCTCTATTTACCATAAAACCTGAACTTCTTAGTGTTGCTGATATGCCTCCTCTAAGTGGAATGATTTTTGCCATTGGTATTACCTTTTTTGCCTATCAAGGTTTTAGTGTCATTACCAATACGGTAGAAGACATGCCAAACCCAAAAGTGACTATGATGAGAGCTATGTTTGTTGCACTTCTCTTAGTAGCTATACTCTATATTTTAACCTCTATTGCTGTTCTTGGAAACTTACCCTTAGAGACCATCATCAAAACCAAAGATTATGCTTTAGCCGAAGCTGCCAAACCAATTTTTGGAGAGTTGGGATTTAAAATTATGGCAACAACAGCTCTTTTAGCTACTGCTTCAGCTATTAATGCAACCCTTTATTCAGTAACAGAGATTGGATACACCATGGCAAAAGAGGGAAATCTTCCTAAAGTTTATGAGTATCATTTTTATCAGTCTTTTCAAGGGCTTATTGTAAGTGCGTTACTTATTATACCAATGATACTCTTTTTAAATCTTGCCCAAATCACCACCGTCGCAGCCATTGTTGTACTGTTGGTACAAGGTATAACTCATATTGCACATTTACGTGTTATCAAAGAGACAGGTGCTAAACGATACATTATTCTTTTAGCTCTGTTAGCCATGTTTGGTGTTGCAGGATTAACCCTTTACTCTACCTATAAAACCATGCCTAACATACCCTATTATTTACTAGGGACATTTCTCTTTGCATTTTTAATTGAGATTGGGCTTAGAGTAGTGACAAAAAGGGTTATAACCCCTCAAACACAATGATAAAAACCATCTATCAATTTTACCATGATGGTTTTAGTAACATGAAATTGGGTAAAAAGTTATGGTTTCTTATAGCCATTAAACTTTTTATCCTTTTTGCCGTTATCAAATATTTTTTCTTTCCCAATATTTTAGAAGAGAAATTTGACAACGACACACAACGCAGTAACTATATTTTAAAACAATTAACTCTACAAGGAGAAGATAATGGAACACATTGACCCCTCTTTGATAGATTGGTCAAGGGCTCAATTTGCCCTAACAGCACTCTATCACTGGATTTTTGTCCCTCTTACATTGGGACTTACTTTTATTGTTGCTATCATGGAGAGTATCTATGTCAAAACAGGTAACCCTTGGTGGAGAGAAACTACCAAATTTTGGATGGGACTCTTAGCTATTAACTTTGCTATTGGTTTGGCAACAGGTATTATTATGGAGTTTGAGTTTGGAACTAACTGGTCAAACTACTCATGGATAGTGGGTGACATTTTTGGAGCTCCATTAGCCATTGAAGGACTTATGGCATTTTTTATGGAGTCTACCTTTTTTGCCATTATGTTTTTTGGTTGGGAGAAAGTGAGTAAAAAGACCCACCTACTCTCAACTTGGCTAGTGGCTATTGGCTCAAACTTATCAGCTTTATGGATTTTAATTGCCAATGGGTGGATGCAACACCCTGTTGGCATGACATTTAACCCCGATACAGCACGAAATGAGATGACTGATTTTTGGGCTATTGTCTTTAACCCTAATGCATATACTAAGTTTTTACATACCATTAGTAGTGGTTATGTTTTGGCTTCTCTTTTTGTTATTGCTATTAGCAGTTGGTATCTGCTTAAAAAACGAGATATACAATTTGCTAAACGTTCAATTATGGTTGCTGCTAGTTTTGGGTTAATAGTTTCACTCTTTACTTTAACTACGGGTGATGATTCTGCTAGACAAGTAGCCCTTAACCAACCAATGAAACTTGCAGCCATGGAGGGACTTTACGATGGAAAAACAGATGCTGAGATTGTCACTTTTGGTATTTTAAACCCTTCTAAAACTTTAAAAGATAAACAAGAACCATTTCTTTTTAAAGTTGCTATTCCTGGTGGGCTTTCACTATTAAGTTATCATAATTTTGATGCCTATGTACCTGGTATAAAACAGATAGTCTATGGTGACAAAGAGCATAAGATTATGAGTACAGAAGCAAAAATAGCCCAAGGTAAAATAGCTGTTAAAGCATTAACCAATTATAAAAAAGCAAAAAAAGCAGGAGATAAAAAAAGTGCTAAAAAAGCAAAAGATGTTTTTGAAGCACATAGTCAATATTTAGGCTATGGCTATCTAAAATCACCTGAAGATGTTGTGCCAAATGTACCTATGACTTTTTATGCTTTTCACACTATGGTAGGACTTGGTACATGGTTTATTTTACTCTTTATTTTGATTTTATACACTACCATGACCAATGAACTACACAACAAACGATGGCTACTCTTAGCAGGTATTTGGTCACTTCCAATGGGCTATATTGCCCAAGAAGCAGGATGGATAACAGCCGAAGTGGGCAGACAACCATGGGCAATACAAGATATGCTACCTGTAGGTATGGCAACATCAAGCATTAGTTCGGGGTCAGTGATGTTTACCTTTTGGATGTTTGCACTGCTTTTTACTGGATTGCTTATTGCTGAGGTTAAAATTATGACAACCCAAATAAAAATGGGTCCAAAGGAGGAGAGTCATGTTTAGTACCCTAACATACTTACAACTACAAGAGTATTGGTGGTTTATTGTCAGTCTATTGGCTGGATTGTTTGTCTTTATGACTTTTGTTCAAGGAGGGCAAACGCTCTTATGGTCAATTGGTAAAAACCAAGAGCAACGTGATGTCATTGTCAATCTACTTGGGAGAAAATGGGAACTTACCTTTAGTACACTTGTCATGTTTGGAGGAGCTTTATTTGCAGCATTTCCTCTCTTTTATGCTACAAGTTTTGGAGGTGCTTATTATGTTTGGATGGCAATTCTTTTCTGTTTTATTATTCAAGCTGTAGCCTATGAGTATCGTAGTAAAAAAAACAACTTCTTTGGAAAAAGAACCTATGAACTCTTTTTATTTATCAATGGTAGTGTGGGTATTTTCCTTATTGGTGTTGCTCTAGCGACACTTTTTACAGGAGGAAACTTTGTTGTTAACAACATGAACCTTTCACACTGGACACTACCAACTTATGGACTTGAAGCACTTTTAAATCCTTTTAATATTGCCTTTGGACTCATGCTTCTCTTCCTCTCTCGTCTCTTGGCAACACTCTATTTTGTTAATGCTATTGAAAACAAAGAGATAGTTGAGCATTCACGCTTAACATTAAAATATGAAACCGTCATTTTTCTATTGCTCTTTTTCTTTGTTATAGGGAGTATTTTAAGCATGACAGGCTATGGTTATAACCCTGAGAGTTTAGTGGTTTCTGCTGAACCTATAAAATTTTGGCATAACTTTTTAGCTCTACCTTTCATATCTGGAAGCTTTTTACTTGGTACTATTTTAGTACTTATTGGTGCAGGAGTAGGTGTTTTTTCTAAAAGTGATAAAGGCTTTTGGAGTGCTGGAGTAGGAACAATACTTGTTGTTACCTCACTCTTTTTAATCTTAGGGTACAACAACACGGCATTTTATCCATCATTAGCTAATATGCAGAGTTCATTGACCATACAAAATAGCTCAAGTAGTCACTACACACTTAAAACAATGGCGTATGTCTCGCTACTTGTCCCCTTTGTTTTAGGCTATATCATTGTGGTATGGAGAGTAATGAACCGTAAAAAAATCAGTGTGGATGAAGTCAAAAATAATCCACACCACTATTAAAAAGGAAAATAAATGGAAGCATATATTGATGCTATAATTTGGTATGCAACATGGCCTGTGTTAATCTATATTTGTTATAGATTTGTCTTAGTAAATCTTAAACATCATGCAAAAATGGAACGTTTAGAGATGCTTGAAGAACGATTTGGAAAAGAGATTCCTCATCAAGATTGTGAAAAGTTTTAAAAAAAGGTTAAAATGGAAGATTTAATAAACCTACTCTCAGAGTATG
>JALVXD010000194.1 GCA_027038295.1 Campylobacteraceae bacterium | reverse complement strand
TCGTTTAACTCTTTTTCTTGCATGAGTGTTTCTATATGTTTAGCTGTAACACCTTTAGCTAAGGCAGAGAAAACCTCTACAGAACGTAGTTTTGTTTTAACATCAAGAGGTAAAGACAATGTAAATAATTTGTTTACTATATCATCTACAATAGACTCAGGCTTATCTAAAGTTTTAAGCAAAGGAATTAAGCGATTAAAGATATATTTTGAAGAGGAAATCATGGCTGAAGAGACCAAGCCCTTTTCATATAGAATCTCATTTCTCTTGGCAATCTTTTCTAAAGCATAGAGAGCAATATTGTCATCAGAACTCAACAGACAAGCTCTAATAATCTCATCTTCAGCACTTTTTTCATATCTCTCTTTTAACAGTTTAAAAAAGTATAGACGTGGTTCACCTGAATGGAGATTGAGCATTGGTAGTAACTGTTCTAACAAAGCCTTTTCGATTACAGCTGGGTTGTCTTTAATGATGGAAAATGCAAAATCTTGTACAACTGCTACGCTACTTTTTGCCAAAATATCTAAAGCTGACATGGCGTGTTTGTCCCAAAGTGCCTTGTGATATTCTGGGCGTATTTCATCTGTAATGCTCTTGTTGGCTATCTCCCACATCTTTTTAGAAGGAGACATCATATAGCGTTTACCCTCTCCATAAAGAATCTTCATAAAGGTCAAATGCACAGCATAGGCATCATATTTTTTAGTTTTTAAGTTCCAATCACTATCATAATACTCTGTAGAGAATGGTTCGAACTCTTTATCGTAACCATTTACTGAAAGTAGAATATGTTTTGAAAACTCTATGTAAGCCTCTTCATCATTTTTTGCTAAAGATTCTAAATGGCGTAAACTTCTCTTTTTAAAATAGAGTCGTGAACATCCGACACTAGGCTTTAGCTTATGCGAAGTATCATCATAAGTTTTATAACAAGCCACTTTCTTAGACTCTATTTTTGTAATAAGTTTTGCCAAAATCTCATGGTCATCTCGCATGTCTGCCATTTTGTAAAGTCGTCTAAAGAGAGAGAAATTCAACTCGGTTATAGGCAAGTAGCTAACAATAGAAGAGAGTGCTTTATGCATAAACGTATCAACCGAGGCATACATATAGAGTTTTAAGTAGAGTTCATCTGCACTTTTTAAGAGTGCCATCAACTCGTTTTTGGCTACTTTTCTCTCATCTTTATCATACCAAGGGTCAAGGTTTTTATAACGCTCATGGGTTGCAGTTGTCATCTCATCTAAAAGCTTTACTTGTGTTATGAAGTTTTCTAGGTTTTGGTTTTTCAATGGTGCTTTAAATGGCACTGAAAAAGTCAACTCTTTTATCTGTACGCTCTCTTTTTCTTCTTTGAGCAAAAAGAGTGCCTCTTCTACAATGTAACGAGAAGAGGTATCCAACTTCTCTCTAAGTGACTCAATGGTTGGTCGTAAAGAGTTGTCTCTAAATCTTCCCAATGCCCAAGCCACAGCATAGTAAAAGGCATTAGTTGTTTCAGCTTCTCTTTCATACAGTTCTAAAATATAGGGTTTACTCTCTATTAGTTTTAATGTTCCAGCTTTATAGATAAGTCTTGAAACAGCATAATTATCTACTTCACTTAGTCTCTCTTGGGAAGCTTTTTTAAGCCTTTGCACTAACAAATTAGCATACTTATCAGAACTTAAAACTTCACGCTCTTTTTTCTCCTCTTTTTTTGTAGAGTCATAACCTTGCTGTATAACATAATCTTTGTTCATTTTAGAGACTACTAAAGAGTCAAAAAGTTTCTCTGCTCTCTCTAATGTCACAGGTGATGAGGTTTTAGTTCCCTCTCTAAGGGTGGAGCCAAAGCGTCCATACTCAAAGTTAACCAAGTATTCAGAAGAGCTAACTTGTACTAAATAGACATTGTAAACTTTGTTAGAAGTACCTTTTTGATAGTGTAATAGTGTTTTTTTAATTGTTTTCATAGCCACCTCTACTTTCTAAACATATTTAAAATATTATTGACAAAAGAGGGACTCTCTTCTGTTTTTTCTTCTTTAACTGCTTCAACGACAGATGGAGACTCTTTGGCTTGAACCTCTTCTATTTTAGACTCCCAAGGCTGTTCACCTTTGGCTGATTTACTTCTAAACTCATCGCTACTAGCACCTAAGTTTCCTAAAGGATACTTCTCTAAAAGGGCTTTAACCTGAGTCATGTACTTAGCCCCTTTTTGTGCATCGACCATTTTGATGAAGTTTGCATAGCCCCAAACAGAAGCCATAAGGTTTTCAGATTTACCCTGCCACGACTTCCCCTCTAGTCCACTCTGTTCTATTTGGTAGAGTAAAGCTCTAAACTTTTTAAGCTCTTTGGAGTTTATAGATAGTTTTTCATTGACCACTACACCTGTTACTTCATGGCGTGAACCTTTTTTCATGATTTTGGTCTTGTTAGGGTGTAAAATAAACCCTTCCTCTTTTACAATTCCCTTGACCCAATACATCATCTTGTTAATCTTCTCATAGCTGTCAGAAGAGAAGGTCATATCATCAGCATAACGGGTATAGGTAAAGCCTAGTGAAGTCGCAATTCCAAGCATACGTTTGTCAAGTTTTCTACAGACTAAGTTGGTAATCATTGGTGAAGCAGGTGAGCCTTGTGGTAGGTAGCGTTTTCCTGTGTAGAGAAAAAGTTTTTCACCATCTAAAACAACCTCTTTTTGCTCTGCCTCGGTGGTAAGCATGGCAAAGATGGTTGCAAGTTCTGCAGAGTAGCCCAAAGATTTAAAAAGTCCTTTAACACGTGCATAGGAGAGCGTAGGGAAAAAGTTTTCTAAGTCACAGTTAATGACAACAGCTTTACCAATATGAGGCTGTGCATTACTCACAATGCTTCTCTTTGCTACAAAACCATGAGTTTCAGCACTAACTTCTACCTTGTTAAGTATGTTTTCTAAAATCCAATATTGAAGACGTTTTAACTGAGGTTTAGGAGCTGATATTTCACGAAAACCTCCTGTCTTTTTTGCCATTTGGAAATGGACATAGTTGGTTCGGTTGGAGAGTTTTTGAGTATAGGTTAAGAAACGTAGCTCTTTTAGGGTTATCCCCATTTTTGTGGCTAAATCTTTAGCATCTTTAATCAAAAAAAGATTGTTCGCATTGAGTAACTCTTGATTGCTCTCTTGCTCTTGTAAATCTGCCATAAAAGAGTGACCAATAAAACCAATCTCCTGTTCTCTTTTCTCTTTTCGTTTGGCTAATCTCTCTTGCTCTTTCTTTTCTCGTTTCGCTTTGGTCTCTTCACGTCTAACTAAGGCATCTGCCATTCGCTGTTTGTGTATCTCTTTAATCACCGACTCGGGATTTCTAATCTTTCGAGAGAGTCCATTTAGCTCTTGTTGTAGGGCTGTCTTTTTTTCGATAAGCTCTTGTGCTACTTTGGGCTTTGTGCTGTCCCAAAAGCCAAGGCGTTTCATCTCACTTAGTATGTAGCTATCTTTGGAGGTTTTTTTTATTTCGTCGTAGAGTTCTTGACGTGTCATAGATATATTCCTATAAAATATTAAAGTTTATTGATGTAAAAATATCTCATAAAGTACATTGATTTTTCAAAGTTAAAATGGAGATATAGGTGTCACTATTTCGATATTTTTACTTTGGAAAAGTGATGTGCTAGATGAGATATAAAAGTATAAGAGTCTTCGTTCGTTCAAATATTAGCCTATTCAACTCGACATAAATAATGTACTAGTGTACACTATTTATCTTTACAAGATTACTACGAAATATGTACACTAGTACTTTATTTATAATAGTAAAGAATAGGTTAATGAAGCTTTGTTAGACTCTATACAGACATAGCGATACACTATGCAAATTGCAAGGTTCTCTTATACTTTCTGGACGGATTATAACTGATAATTTATTAATAAAAACTTATTATTTAAAATTAAAGTATTATTTTAAATAATTGAGTTTAAATAAAGCTTCTACTTCTCTACAAAAGTATCAATATATAGGTTTTCTACTTTAATCCTCGCCCACTCATGGTCAACATTTCGTAAGAATTTTAGAGAGGCTTTAATATGAGGATTGTTGTTGAAACAGTTGATTTTTATTCTCTTTCCTAACTCTTCCCAGCCGTAATGTTCGACCAATTTTTCTACTATGTCTTTTAATTTTACACCATGTAAGGGGTTGTTACTGTTGTCCATATTTTCTCTTTTTTAAGTTTTATAACATTATATCATATAAAGCATTTTTGATATTTTGATATTTTGAAAGATTTGGAAGCTGAGATGAAAGAGACAGATAAAGTCATAGCTGGGTTTTGTGATGAGTTGAGGATAGATTCGCCATGTTAAAGCTTTTCACACAAAAATATTTAAATCGGCGTAGGTCGGGTTGCCCTCATCCCGACATTAATCGGCATACATCAATATTTTATCGTTCAATGAATATTTGCCAATTTTATTTTGTTGTATTGAATTTTTAATTTATGCATGTTTATGTCGGGATGAGGGCAACCCGACCTACGCCGTTTCCAATATAATTTTGGATATAAACTTTAAGTTGACGTGAATTATAAATGAGTCAATTAAAGAGTCTAATTGACTCAAATTATAATACAATTAGATATGATTACTGTTTTTTTCATAATATATCCTTTTTTGTTTTAATTATACTATATTATAACATATAGTGAATTTTCTATTTAGAGGTAGGCGTATTCATGCTAAATTGTTTTTACAAGCAACAATACTTTTAATTCAGCTATAATGTCGCCAATGAAAGATGATTCTAGTTACATCTTTAGTTTGCTTTATATTGATGACTTCTTGTTAACAGTACCATTCAACTAAAAATAAGACTTATTATTTGATTTTCAACCACCTTAAAAATAGGGTGTATTACAACATAAAGGATTCTCATGGCAGAATTAGTAAACGGAACAGTAAAATGGTTCAACAGCGAAAAAGGTTTCGGATTTATCGAACAAGAAGATGGTGGTAAAGATGTATTTGTACACTTTCGTCAAATTAACAGCAACGGTTACGACCGTGTTTCACTAAACGATGGTCAGAAAGTTACTTTCAAAATCGGTCAAGGTGAAAAAGGTCTTCAAGCAGAAGACGTTACAGGTCTGTAACTTTTTCTATGAGCAGATTTATTCTGCTCAATAACTTCTTTTTTAATAACTTCTTTTTTTCCTTCAATCTAAACTCAATTATCAGTATAAGAATTGTGAGTTGATAGTTTAGCTATAATATTTTAATTATTAATTTTTAATTATTAAAAAAACTTATCTTTATTCTTTATTTAAGTAAATAATCGTTATACTCATAATATCTAACAGATATTCAAAGGATTTTTATGAGAAAAAATATTACTACTTTACTAGCAATGGCTATAGTTACTACATCAGCGATGGCTGAAGATGTTTCGGCTTATCTTATTTCTGCATCTGCTCCACTTTCAGATGTACAGAGTAAGTTAGAATCAAATGGTTTTGATGTGTTGGCAACAACAAGAAATGTTATTACCATTACCAACCCTGAGCTTCAAGCTTCCAATACTTATGTAGCAACACTTCATGTTTATGTGGGTGGTTCAGATGTACGTGTGCAAAATCCTGCTTATTTTGGAGCTGCTTATTTGCAAGATGCCTATACTAAAGGTCAGTTTAAAAATACAGTAGCTGCTTTAACCAAAGCACTAGGAAGCATGACTGGGTCTAAAGAGAAATTGGACTCTTCTGATATTGCTGATTATCATTTTATGATGAGTATGCCTTATTTTAAAGATGCAATTACGGTTGCAGAAGGTGCTAATATTGATAAAAAGGTAGCTGGAAATGCAGATATTGCCTATAGTTTATCTCTACCAAGTGGTGCCTTACTCGTAGGACATAAACTAAATGCTTCTACCAATGGTTTTTTAGGTACACTTGGACAGACAGCAAACTCTCAAATACTTCCGTATGAGGCACTTGTCTATAGTAATAAAGTACTAATGATGAATCCTAAATATTATTTAGCACTCTCTTTGCCTCAGTTAACGATGGGTCAATTTATGAAGATTTCTTCTATACCTGCAGAGATTGAAACTAATATTAAAAAGGCGTATAAGTAATTTTTACTTATACCCATCTTCTCTTTATTTATTTTTCCCTTTATCTATATATATTTTAATTTTGCTATTATTTAGAGATTTATTTGAAAGTATATAAAGGTGTAATATGATAGTACAAAAAAATGAAGCAACAGAGATTACCGAACTATTAAAAGAGCTTTTTAAAACAAAAGGTTTTGAAATAGAAGAGTATGATGGATGGATTATACCAAATGGGTCTGATTATGCCATGCGAGGCTATTGGTACCCTGAAGCCACAGATAGTACAGGACAGCTAAGTATAGAGGTTTTCGTTAACTCTGAGTTAATCATGGTAGAGAGTTTTGCTGGTATGGGAAAGAGTGGGGTTGAACGACTAAAAGATGCATTTGCCAGTTTTTTACACCACTCTTTCCCTACTTTTTTATGGGCTGTTTGGGGTATTGACTCTAAAGAGGTTAAAAAAGAGAGTTGGTCTGTGGGTTCTGAAAACTATAGTGCCTATATAGGGATGCAAGGTATTCTGAACTACGATAAAAAAATGATAGTAATCCCCGAAACTTATAAAGAGAAAATAAAAGAGCTTATTGTTGCTGAATCTTTAGAAGGTGAGTTCCATTGGTTTAACATTTTTTATGCCAATTTAAATGGACTCGATACCTATGCTGAGATATCTAAAGACAATATAAAATGGAATGCAGGAGAAAAAGTACTCAAGTCAATGTCTTGGGTAAGATCTAACAACTATTATGTTGCACGTCAGTTTATAGTTTTGAAAAAAGATTAAAATATAATTTAACACTAAATTAACAAAATAACTCTATCATTATCTTATCGTTAAAATAAGAGGAGTTTTATAGATGAAAAAGAGTATCTATCTATCGTTGGTTGTGGTGGCTTTGCTTCACGGAGCAGAAGAATTAGAGAGTATTGATGTTGAGGAGACGGTCGTCAATACCAAAATAGTCGAAGATGTAAGTGGAGAAGAGGTTAAGTCGGCTGACTTATCAGAGGCTTTAGCTAAGAAGATTCCAAGTATTTCACTTATAAGACGAAGTGGTATCGCCAATGATATTATTTTAAGAGGACAAAAACGAGACAATATCAATGTAACTATAGATGGAGCAAAAGTTTGTGGTGCTTGTGTTAACAGAATGGACCCACCTCTTTCTCATGTGGTAACTCATGCCATAGATGAGGTTGAAGTACGAGAGGGTCCTTTTGATGTAGAGGAGTTTGGGACGCTTAGTGGTTCGGTGAAGGTAACAACTAAAAAACCTACCAAAGAGCTAAGTGGTGAATTGAACGTTAATGCTGGTTCTTTTGGATATAAAAAACTCTCGGGAACCCTATCTGGTGGGTCAGATAAGGTACGTGTTCTTTTTACTGCTTCTACAGAAAATGGGGAACAGTATGAAGATGGTGATGGTAATGATTTTGCAGAGCAGTTAGAGAACTATACAGAAGGAACAGCATTAACTGGGTATAACTATGCCCCTGAATATAAGGATATGGATGCTTTTGATAAAACGATGTATATGGGAAAAGTTTTTATAGATGTTGCTGATAATCAAGAGTTAAAACTTAGCTATACAGCCAACAGAAGTACCGATGTGCTTTACCCATCAAGTAAGATGGATGCTGTTTATGATGATAGTGACATTATGAACTTGGAGTACTCTATCTCTGACCTTTCAAAATATTCTAAAAAGTTAGATTTTCAAATATATAATTCACAAGTTGATCACCCTATGAGTACGCAGTATAGAGCCTTGGCTAAGGCAGGGGGCAAGTATAAGACTCACCATCTTACTACTGACATGACAGGAATTAAACTTAAAAACAGTGTTGAGGCTTTTGATAGAACTGTCACTTACGGGATTGATACAAGTAAGCGTAATTGGGATGGAGAGTACACTGTGACCTCTACAACCAATGCTTTTCCCGTTAAGACAATTGGTAAAAGTATAGCTGACGTAGATACAGATAATGTAGGAGCTTTTCTTAAGAGCGAACGAACTTTTGGTAAGGTTGACCTTGAGTGGGGTGTACGGTATGATGATACGACTGTAGATACAAAATCTACAACAGAAAAAGATAATGACTACCAAGCCTTTTCAGGAAATATTTTTGCTACGTATAATGCAGACAAAAATACAAAATATTTTTCAGGTTTAGGTAAGTCAAGTAGGGTTCCAGATGCGAGAGAGTTGTATAATGTAAAATATAATACTAAAACTACTCCTCCAACAAGAGTAGTAAATGGTAATCCAAATTTAGACCAAACAACCAACTATGAACTTGACCTTGGAGTAGAGAAATACTATGGAGATGGAAAGGTTAAAGTAAAAACTTTCTACTCTAAGTTAAAAGATTATATCTACTATAATGGTTCTTTAAAGAAGAACAATTTTGAAAATATAGATGCAACTATATATGGTGTAGAGCTTAGTGGTTCATATATGGCTTCAGACTCTATTACGTTAGATGCTGGATTAGCCTATAAAAAAGGTAAAAAAGATACCCAAACTACAGGTCAAAAAAACACTAACCTAGCTGATATTACTCCTTTAAAACTTAACGCTTCTGTTCTTTATGATTATAATTCTCAAGGGAGTGTAGAACTCTCACTTCAAGCAGCCAGTGCATGGGACGATATAGACAGTGACAACGGAGAGCAGAAGTTAGCAGGTTATGGTGTTATGAATTTAAAAACTACACGAGAGTTTGACAATGGCATTAAGTTAACAGCAGGGGTAGATAATATGTTTGATAAAACCTATGCTATTACCAATACCTATAAAGATTTGATTT
>JALVXD010000193.1 GCA_027038295.1 Campylobacteraceae bacterium | reverse complement strand
ATGTGACCATTATGAAAAACTGGTTAATAGATACAAGAGCTGGATGTAACGACGATGTTAAATGGATGATGGAGCCTACACCTGCTATTATGAAAAGATGTACACTTTACCCTCCTAAGCATCCTCTGTACCCTGTTGTGCCTACATGGGAGAAGAGGTCTTGTAAGCTTAAAGTAAGTGCTGGTTATAAAAAACTTTTTCAAACTTTCAGAAAAATATACAAGTCTGAAATGGACAAAATAGGTGATAACTCACTAAATAAAGAGTTAAATATTTTAAACACATTGATAGGTCAAAAAACATCAGAGATTACGCCTATTAAAAAACCTGTAGATGATTGGCAGTTTAAAAACTAATGAATATGGGTTTACTTTTTTCTATTGGCATCGGTGGTTTCATCGGTGCTATTTTACGGTTTAGCATCTCTGGCTGGGTACAAAAAGCTACAGCCACTACCTTTCCTTTTGGGACACTCTCTGTCAATATTTTAGGTAGTTTCATTATAGGATTTCTCTTTTTATACTTTCAACATATTAACCTTTCCCCCACACAAAAGGCACTTTTTATAACGGGATTACTGGGTGCTTTGACTACCTTTTCTACTTTTTCCCTAGATACTGTTTTATTACTACAGAATGAATTGTATGCTAAGGCTTTTTCTAATGTACTTTTAAATGTTGTATTTTCTTTGGGGGCTACGTTGTTGGGAATGTGGGTTTTTAAGAGGGTTTTTTAGGTATTGAATGGATGGTTCTTTCACAAAAAAAACTATAGTACGTTATAAATATTTTTTAACAAGGGTATTTGTTTTCTATATTTAATGCTTAGTTATTAATACTTCTAATCTTTATTATATTTTCATATTTTTTTATGTATGCTATATATATGAGGATAAGGGAGAACATAAATCAATGCAAAGAAATTGGAGAGATTTTAAAGCGTTACATAGTAATATATCAGGAGCAAGAGAAGCGTTTGAAAATGCTTGTGAAGTGCTTTTTAAAAAGATGTACCCCAATAGATATGTTTCACAGATGGAAGTGAGTCGTGGAGATGGTGGGATTGATATATTTATTGGTGAGTATAGTAAAGAACCAATTATTGTAGTTCAATGTAAGTTTTTTCTTGAAAATTTTGGACATAGTCAAAAACAGCAGATAAAGGACTCATCTAATAAGGCTTTTAATAACAAAGATTATGAGTTAAATAAATGGATACTCTGTCTACCAAGGGTTTTTACCCAACAAGATAATGAGTGGTGGTTTGAGTGGAAGCAAAATCAAAATATTGATATTGAGTTATTAAACGGTAATGAACTTATTAATTTGATGCAAGAATATGATATTTATAATCAAATTTTTCAAATGGAAGACTCTTTGCTGTTGAAAGAGATACATAATGTTTTAATTCCAAAGAAAAAAAAGATAACTCATCTCTCTGATGAAAGTGTTTTTCTTAAAAATATTTTTTGTTATCTTGAACGGAAGCAACCAATTATGCTTTTATCTATAACTTCTTCTCCATTTCATTATAGAATTGAAAACTATTATAAAGAAAAAATTATAGAAGAATCTAAAAAGATATTTGATAAAGCTATTTTTTTTGATATTGAGCTTCCAAATTCAAAAAGTATGAGTGAAAAGAAGTATTTCCAATATTTAGCAAAGCAGTGTCATTTTAAAGGGGATATTGATGATGGATATGATTTTAAAATTTTTATGGAAGATAGTTTAGAGAAACAGGATGTTTTTCTAATAGTTAGTGAGTTTGAAAATGGTTTAGATGAACATAGAGGAACCTTTGCTTCACAACTTAGAGCTTTACATCAAAAATTTAGAGGTCGGTTATATACAGTTTTATTTGGTCGTGAAAAGTTAGCTTCTTTGAAACATAAAATGGGTCTTCTCTCTCCTTTAAATATTTTTGAAGAATATCTACTTCCAACTCCTACACTTGATGATTATGAAAAGTTAATGGATGATAGTTCAAAGATAGAAGAGATTTATACTTTGACAGGTGGACATCCTGAACTTATGGAGTATTGTTTTAATAATCTTGATTGTGACTATAGAGATTTAATTTTAAATTCTAATAAATTTTTTGATAAATACTATGACTATAAAGATGAGCTTCTTGAACTTTTTGAAAAAGAAAAATTTGGTTATTTTATGATTTGGAGTAATAGAGATAGCTTACATCGAAAACTTTTTTGGGATAATCTAATTGTTCAAGATGGTAATAAGTTTAGGTGGATTTCTCCTATTGTAGTAGAGATTGGGAAGAGGTACTTTAGATGATTCGGGTTTTAGTTTTTTTATTTATTATGTTTAGTTTTAGTTTTTCTTTGGAAGTTAATAAACCGATGTTTCTTAAAGGTGAAAAAATTAAAAGTTATAGTACAAATGTGACAAAAGATATTTCAAATTTATTAATTTCTCATAATGGGGATTTTTTAGTGACATTGTCAAACTTGTATAATAATAAAATTGTATTTTGGAGTAGAAAAGATAGAAAAAAATTATTTGAAATAAATATTCTTAATTCTAATTTTATTGCTTTATCTGGGAATGATAAATATTTAGTATATGATGATTTTTCAATTGTATATTTGTATGATATAGAAAAAAGAAAGAGTATTCAAAAAATAAAACTTAATGAAAATGTAACAGCCTTAGATATTAGTTATAAGGGTAATTATATTGCAACTTCAAGTAAAAATAAAATATATTTGTATAATATAAAAAAAGATAAATTAGCTTATTTCTTTACTATAAAAAAATCTGTAAAAAAAATTAAAATTAGTCATAATAATAAATTTTTAATTCTTCAATCGGATGATAACTCTATTAAAATTTATGATTTAAAAACCTCTAATTTTATTTATGAATTTAACTTTAAAAATGACAATATTGCAGACTTTGATATAAGTAAAAATGAAAAAACTATTGTTGTTTCTTCTCCCAAGAATATTTATTTATGTGATATTAAAAATAAAAAAAGTACTAAAATTGAAATGAAGAAAGATACAAAACATGTATTATTTACAAATCGAAGTGATGAAATTATTTTAGCTGGTTTCGATTCTATGTATCTGTATAGTATTAAAACAAAACAGTTTTCTCAAATGACAAATTTTAGAATATATAGTCCAATCTCTATATCTGATGATAATCGCTATTTAGTAGCATTTAATTTTTATGATAAAGTCTTAATAATTAGAACTTTAAATCAAGATATAAAGTTTTTACCTCAACTCTCAGAAATAGAAAAATATTTTTATATTTCATCAAAAAATACTTTAATTACCCAAGATAATGACAGGGGAATTAAAATTTGGAATTTAAAAGAAAATAAATTAGAGTATATTTTAGATAAAAAGGAAAAGATTAATGATATTAGTTTAAGTAAAAATAAAAAAAATCTAGTCTTTATTTCTACTAAAACCATTAAATTATGGGACTTAGAAAAAAACAAAGTAATTTATAGTTATATGGATAAGAATGAAAGTATTTCTGTATTAAGTACTGTTTCTATAAGCCAAAATGAAAATTTTGTAGCATACATAAATGGTGATAATTATGAGAAAAAACATATAGTTCAACTTTTAGATGTGAATAAATCTCAAGTGATTCAATCTTTCAATATTAATAATATGAATTATATTAGAGGAATACAATTTATAGATAATAGATATATACTAATATATAGTTTGGATAAAATACTCTTATATGATGTTATAAAAAATCAAAAAAAGTATGAGATAAATACTAATAAATCAGACAATAGTATATTCCAAGTTTATCATAAATATTATATAGTTCGTTCATCAAATAAAGAAATTGATAAATATGAAGTGAAAGATATATTGACCAATAAACTTTTTTTTAGTATGAAAGATAAAAGTAAATATATTTTAGATATTCAAGATAATTATGTATTTATATCAGACAGATATAGTTCAGATAAAATAAAAATTTGGGATTTAAAAAATCATAAATATATTAATAAAAAAATCTTATCCAAATCCAAGAATTTCTATCATTTATCTAAGTACAATAAAGAATTAGAGTTAAAAGGTTTAACAAACAAAGTATCTAAAAAAATATTTTATAGTAATAAGAATTGGGTAGTTTTAGATAATTTAAAAAATAAAATATATAAATATACTAATAAAAATTTTCTTCTGAATAGTAAAACATTTTTACCCTTTATACTAAAAATGAAACCTTTAACTAATACTACGTTAGAAGTCATTATCCCACAAAAAACTATTAAATTAATAAATAATTATATGTCTACTTTTAATATACAAATTAAAAACATATCAAATCATAAACTCTATTGGATAGAACCTTCTGTAGATAATGAAGAGTTCACGATAGATACAAATAGTATAGTTAAGTTAGAGCCTAATGAGATAAAAAATATAGAAGTTTCAATTCAATATAATGAAGCTGTAGAGCAATCATTTTCTAAAGATTTAACTTTTAAAGTAGCTATAGGTGGAGAAGTTGTCAATAAAGAAAAATTGAATATAGAGATAGAAAAAAGAGAAGATATTGATATTGAAAATATTGAGTTAGGGGATGTAGGATTAATTACAGTTAAAATCAATAAATTTATAGATAAAAACTTAACAAATTTAAAAGTTGTTCTTTCTGAGGGAAATAAAAGTATTGAGAATAATCCTTATTATGATTATGCTTATCCTCCCATTGAAACTAATGAATCTATAATTGTTCATTTGCCTAATGATAAAACTTTCTTCTATACTTGGGGAAAAGGACATGACTTTACAATTACAGTTGATGCAGATGAAATTAAACCTTATATATTTAAAAAGCATATTAAATTCGATATGCCAACAGGAATATATTTACTTTTTTTTATGCTACTTTTTTTATTAGTTGTATTTATTTATTATATATACATGGGAATATTTATTCCAAATATTAAAAAAATTAGAAATAATCCTAGTAGAATATTTGATGCTAAACTAGATAAACTCCCTTATTATAAAAAAATTCTAAAAAGAGGGATAGATAAGGATTATTATGAAAATAACTTTAGCTATATTTTAGAGAATGATTTAGATAAAGTATCAAATTTTTTTAAAAGTATAAATAAAGAAAAAGCCAATCTTTTTGCTCAAAAAGCTAATGGTAAACTTTCTAAAATAGATAACAACTTTTTTGAGATAATCTTAGCACGAAACTTTGAATTATCTTTAGAAAGTTTCTTATTGTATTTTCCAAATACGATAGATATAAATAGTACGTTTAATATTTTAGAAGAAAAAGGAAGTGCTAAACCTATTATTCTTATTGGTCAAACAGAAAAAGAACAAAAAATGCTTAATGAAAGTGATTTGTTACATAAGCTTCCATATGTACTTGGATTGTCTCTAAAAAATCTCAAAATATTTTTATTGAAACAAGAACATACTAAAAGTTTGTCTCAAATTTTTGCAACAAGATTAGATAGGAGATTAATATCTCCATATCAAGAAGAGGGGCAACTTCGGAATGAATTATATTTTTTTGGAAGAGAAAAAATTATTCATCATATCTATAGCAGAGAGCTTTCTAATTATTTTATTGTTGGTGCAAGACAGATAGGAAAAAGTTCACTTCTTAAGACATTAGAGTTAAAATTTAAAAGTAGAGATGATGTTATATGTTTTTCTTTTCAAGATACTCGTTACCTATTAAAGGATATTGCTAGAGCATTAGATATAGATAAAAACTCATCGCTTGAAGAGATTGAATTTTATATTGCTGATTCTTCTAAAACATATCTTTTTCTTATAGATGAAGCCGATGAATTTGTAAAAAATGAAAAAAACAGTGGCTATAAAACACTTCAAGCATTTAGGAGTTTAACTCAAAAAGGGAAAGCCTACTTTATAATGGCAGGATATTATGAACTTTTTTCTCAAATCTCGTTTGATTATCATTCCCCTATTAAAAATTTTGGAGAAATAATTAGCTTGGGCAAATTAGAATCTAAAGCTTGTGTTGATTTAGTTAAGAATCCTATGGAGAATTTAGGGTTATATTATCAAAATATAGAAGATGGAGCTAATATAGTTATCCAAACAGGTCAACGAGCAAATCTTATTGCAATGGTTTGTGCCGATATTGTTAAAAATTTAAAACCATTTACAAATGAAATTAGAAAGAGTGATATAGATAAGGCTTTAGAATGTACTAAAGTGCGAAATACTCATTATGAATGGCATAATAATATTTATAAAAATCAAAGACAATCATATATTACTCAAATTATTGTGTATGCCTCTGTGAGAATGGAGTATTTTACATTGAAACAAGTTGTAGATATGTTTGATAGTTTAGAGTTAAATGTTAGCATAAAAGAAATAATGGAAAGTTTACAACTATTAGAGCTAATGTATATTCTTGACAAAAGTAGTAATAATATTTATAGATATACTATTCCTTTGATGCAAAAAGAGCTACAAAAAGATGATGAGGTTATGTTTATAAGAGTAGTTCGTGAATTTAAAGAAATAGACAGTTAAATATTTATATATTTCACTTTTAAGTAATATACCATTTTGAAAATTTAATTTATCAGCACTTAAACAAATTGGATAGAAAATCCTCTATCTGTAATCAGCATAAGCTGAAATAACAGATAGTCGTAGAGACTTATTCTAAATCAAAAGCAGCGTCAGTTGCCCATTTTGTGATGGCTTCTTTGTCTGCATCTGAAAGTTTTGCCTCTTTGTGTATAAGTAAATAGCTTGGAAGAGGCATTTTACTTTTAATAGCTTTAGGGATTTTTTGAAGAAATTTAAGTTTCTTCTCATCTTCATAACTTGCCCATGTAGAGAAGTTCATATGTTCACGACCTTCTTTTACATGATATTTAGTGAACCATGAAACAGGAGCAATACTACTATACCACGGAAAAGTTGTATGGTTTGAGTGACAATCAAAACAACTACGTTTTAAAATAGCCTGAACATTTTCAGGAGCTTCAATTGAATCTTCAGCCTTAGAAGGCACATCTGCTGGAACATCCATAGGAACAAATTGAATTCCTATAAATATAAGTACGATTAGTATTAGTAATTTTTTCATAAAGACATTATAGATAAATAAAACTTAAATATAATAGAAAATTATTATAATATATTACAATAATATAAAGCTTGAGATTGTCTTATATAGTTTTAAAATAATTGATATATATCTATAATTTACTAACCAATTTATGATAAAATGTTACTTATTATAATTATTAGTTCAATATATACAAAGGAATGATACATGACTAAATTTGCTCCACTACTATTATCGGCTTTACTTTGCTCAACACCTCTTATGGCAGATACTAACTCTGCTACTGACCTCTCTTCTCTTATTGGCGATATGATGGAAGAGGGTAACTCGCTGAACTACACTATTAACCTTGCTGGTAAACAGAGAATGCTTATACAGAGAATGAGTAAAGTTGCATTGCTAATCTCTTTAGGTATAGAGAGTCAAGAGAATAGTAAAAAGCTTGAGGGTTTTGCAAAACTTTATGACCAAACATTAAAAGGTTTTAAAAAAGGTGATAAAGATTTAGAATTAACGGCTACTGAAAATAAAGATGTTTTAAAACAGATAGATGAAGTAGAGAAGAAGTGGAAACCTTTTTATGAGAATGTTCAAAAAGTTGTAGCCGATGGTGCTAAAGCTAAAGATGCTATTGATTATATTATTAAAAATAATGAAGAGATGCTTTCTATTTCTAATGATTTGGTTACAGCCTTTGAGGAGTCTAATAAAGATTTAGATTATTTGAGTAAGTTTAGACTTCGTGTTGTTAACCTAGCAGGTAGACAGAGAATGCTTATACAGAAGATGACAAAAGAGAAATTACTTGTCAATGAGCTTAAAGACAGTTCATATAAAGATAAATTAAAAAAGAGTATAGAGCTTTTTGATACTTCATTAACAACTTTGATAAATGGTAATAAGGAGAATAATATCTCTAAACCTACCAATGGTGATTTGAAAGTAGCATATGATAAAGTTGAAAAACTTTGGAGTAAACTTAAACCACTTTATGCAAAAGACAAATTAGATAAAAAAGAGTTAATGGTTATAGTAGATGAAAACAGAGAACTCTTAAAAGAGATGAACGCTGCTGTTAAAAAGGCTGAAACTGTTTTAGAGTATTAAAAAATTACTTTTATGTTTCCCAATAGCTATTGGGAAACATAGTTGTGAGGTTATTTATTGACAGCAACTTTATAAGTTGGGTCATCCTCTTCGTAACTACAAAATGGTCCAGCAGTTGTTAGTACTTTTTTACAGTCATCTGATAGGTGTTTGAGTGTAAGCTTTTTACCCTCTTTTTTGTACTTTTCTGTTAAAGTATCTATCGCTTCAGTACCTGAGCTATCCATAACTCTAGCATTTTTAAAATCAACAATAACCTCATCAGGGTCATCTTGTGGATTGAACTGTTCTTGAAATGAAGTAACAGAACCAAAGAAGAGAGGTCCCTCTAAGCAGTAGATTTTTTTATTATCTTCTTCTTTTGTTTTAGAAAAAATCCTTGCATGTTTCCAAGCAAATACCAATGCAGAGATAATAATACCAGCAATAACAGCTACAGCCAAGTCAAAGAAGACAGTAATGATGGTTACGACTACCAATACAAAGGCATCTGATTTTGGCATGTATTTAATACGCTTAAGTGATGAGAACTCAAAGGTTCCTATACTTACCATAAACATAATTCCTACCAATACAGCGACAGGAATAGCAGCAATAACTGATGAGAAACTAACTACTAAGATAATGAGCAGAACAGCAGCCGTTAAAGATGAAAGCCGTCCTAGTCCACCAGAGGTAAAGTTAATAACACTTTGTCCAATCATTGCACAACCTGCCATACCACCAAAGAGACCAGAGGTAGTGTTTCCTATACCTA
>JALVXD010000192.1 GCA_027038295.1 Campylobacteraceae bacterium | reverse complement strand
TATTCAGCTTCATCTGCTATAGTAGTATAAATCAGATAAAATAACTCCTAATAAGGAATATCCATGAAACCCACCACAGAAACCCTAAATGACCTTGCACAATTAGCCGACTATTCACTTATAAACAAGCTAACCATTGACCCAAACGCTACAAAAGATGGAGAAGACCACTACCCACGACAAGTCTTCTCTGGGCATTTTGTACCCGTAAAGCCTACCCCTATTGAAAATCCTAAATATGTGGCACATAGTAAAGAATTCTTTGCTGAACTTGGTTTTTCAAACAGTTTAGCAACCTCTGAACCCTTTATGAAGATGTTTAGTGGAGATACTTCATCACTACCTGAGCCAATGAAAAAGCTTGGTTGGGCAACAGGTTATGCCCTCTCTATCTATGGCAGAGAGTATTATGAGCAGTGTCCATTTGGTACAGGTAATGGCTATGGAGATGGTCGTGCTATCTCTATCTTTGAAGGGGTATTTAAAGGAAAACGTTATGAGATGCAACTCAAAGGTGGAGGTAGAACACCCTATTGTCGTGGGGCTGATGGTCGTGCTGTTTTACGTTCAAGTGTGCGTGAGTTTTTGGCTCAAGAACATATCTACGCACTTGGTATTCCTACCTCACGCTCTTTGACACTTTACACCTCTGAGACAGAGAGGGTTCAGCGTCCATGGTTTCACAATGGCTCATACTCCAAAGACCCTGAGTTGATGATAGAGGAGGCTGTAGCCATCACTACACGTGTTGCTCCCTCTTTTTTGCGTGTGGGTCAAGTTGAACTCTTTGGTCGTCGTGCTAGAAAAGATGAACACCCCAATGCACTTAAAGAGCTTGAAGAGATTGTATTGCACATTATAGAGCGTGAGTATGCTGATGAGATTGATGAGGCTTTACCATTAGAGGAGAAAGTACTTCTACTAGCAAAAGCCTTTAGAGGGCGACTCACTTCACTCCTTGCCCATTGGATTAGAGTTGGCTACTGTCAAGGAAACTTTAACAGTGACAACACAGCAGTTGGTGGATATACACTAGATTATGGTCCTTTTGGGTTTATGGATAGGTTTGACCCACGCTATCAGCCGTGGACAGGTGGAGGTGTTCACTTCTCATTTTTGAACCAACCCCAAGCAGGAGAACGTAACTTTGGTATGTTCTGTGTGGCACTCAAGCCTCTGTTAGCTTCAAATGAAGAGGCTCAAAAGCGTTTAGAACAGATTAAAGATGAGTTCCCAAGAGTCATGCAACAAGCGATGATAAAGATGTGGACAGCGAAGTTAGGTTTACAAAGATTTGATGCAACTCTCTTTAATGAGCTAATAAAACTTATGATAGAAACCTCTGTAGACTATACTATTTTCTTTCGTGAACTCTCCTCTTTGCCAACAAATATTGACTCACTCACTAAGAGCTTTTATAATGAAAATATGGATAAAGCATTAATGGCTAGATGGTCAGAGTGGCTTAAAAAATGGCAAGAGGCTATTAAAACAACTTCATTAGAAGAGCGAGAAGCACTCTCTAAACAGATGAAGAGTGTTAACCCAAAATATACTCTTCGTGAATGGTTTTTAGTCCCTGCTTATCAAAAAGCTACTGATGGAGACTATAGCTTAATTTATGAACTACAAGAGGTAATGAACAACCCTTATGAGGAGCAGTCTAAAGAGGTAGAGGAGAAGTATTATCGAAAAAAGCCTATGGAACTTTTTGATATTGCAGGGGTTTCTCATGTGAGTTGTTCTTCGTGAGTTGGTTTTTTAGGGGGTTGGAGTAGTTTTTCCCACCCCATGAGAACCTACCTCTGCTATCATCTGTGATGAAAAATCGACTCTGTCAAAAAAATAACGCTTAATAGCTACTACTAAGCCATTTTAGAATCTTCTTTTCTAGTTTTATTAGGTTTTTTATCATAATATCTCTTTTTTGTTAATTGGTAATTAACAATTTTAGCGTAACAATTAATTTATTTAGTTTAAAACTTATTTATGTATGCAGTTTTAAAAT
>JALVXD010000191.1 GCA_027038295.1 Campylobacteraceae bacterium | reverse complement strand
TCTGTCTTTGAAGAGTTGAGTAAACTCTCTCCTAATCTTCTAAAAAGTCTTTATCTACTTTCATTTTCTAAGTATGATGGGTTTGAGGATTTTGAGGTTTAAAGCTTTTACCCCATTTATGATAAAATACCTACAATAAGTTTGTAGGGTGCTGTTTTCTAACGCACCTTTAAATATATCAAATTGTGGTGCGTTGGAAAACAGCACCCTACGAGGAACTCCAATGAAGCTACGAAAACTCCATATAGATGATTATAAGATGTTTAAAGATTTTGATATTAGTTTTGTAGATGAGAATGATGAGGCTTTGCCTATTGTTGTTTTGGCTGGGGTTAATGGGAGTGGGAAGACTACGCTTTTGGAGTATATACAGCATAATCCAAACAGTATAGAAACTACAAAAAATAAAGAAGAAATTTTAGTAGAAGATGATACTTTTTTTATGTTTGAAGATATAATGAAAAGACATAATGAGAATAATATAAAAAGCAATTTTTTCTATTTCCCTTCAGGAATTGACAGTATTGAAAATGTAGCTAATGAATTTGTAAAATCCTTCTATTTTTTCCTAAAAGAAAAAGACTACCGACCAAGTGAAGTAAAAGAGCATTTTGATAATTATATGAAAGAGATTTTTAATGGTTTAGATATTGGTTTTAAATATAGTTATTTAGATAGAGATGATAATGTATGGTTTACCAATGACAATGGGAAACAATTTGAAATTAAAGATTTATCTACAGGAGAAAAAACATTACTTTCTAAAATAATGTATCTTTACTTTTTAGGCTACAAAGACAAAGTAATCCTAATAGACGAACCCGAACTCTCCCTACACCCAAGTTGGCAAAACAAAGTCCTAAAAATCTATGAAAATTTTGCAACTCAAAATAACTGTCAAATTATTATAGCTACGCATTCGCCACATATTATAGGAAGTGCTAAAAATGAATATTTACGGTTTTTAAGAAAAGATGAAGAGGGTAATATAGAAGCCATAGAGAATATTACAGCCTATGGTAGAGATATAGAATGGGTTTTACAGCAGATGGGTGTAGCAGATACAAGACTGCCTAAGATTGTAAAACGATTTGATGAGATACAAGAGCTAATTAATAATCAAGAGTTTGATAAAGCAGATGATGCGTTGGATAAGTTGGAGTATGTGATAGGAGAGAATGACAAAGATATTTTAGCTCTTAGAAATGATTTGGCTTTTGAACGGATGGATTTTGAAGAAGATAACTAAGACTACAGAGCCAAAAAGTTTAACTGCTTATCGAAGTACAATTTCTCATAAAAATTTAGAAGATTCAAATATCTACGAAGATTTTAAAGAGAAAACAAAAGAGCAATGTAGAGAAAATAGAGCTGATAACTTAAGAAAACAGTTACTTCAAGAGCAAGGTTATATCTGTTGTTACTGTATGAGTCGAATAGATTGTGATAATAGCAAGATAGAGCATTTTAGACCTCAAACAAAAAATAGAGATCTTCAGATAGATTATCAAAATCTGTTTATTGCTTGTAGTGGAGGAGAGGGGTCTAAATTCAAAGGGCAATTTTGTGATACTAAAAAAGGTGAAAAAGATTTAAACTCTATAGATTTGTTATCCTCCATTGAAGATAGTGTTAATTATACAAAAAGTGCTAAAAATATCTCTATTGCATCAAATGACAAGAGTATAGATAAAGAGATAAATGATATTTTAAATTTAAATGTTACAGTACTTAGTAGAAATCGAAAAGAAGCATACGATAGAGTGATGAAAAATTTAAAATTAAGAGGATATACAACGACTAGTATTCATAAAGCTTTAAATTATTATAAAACCCAACATAATGGTAAGTTTGAACCTTATTGTGAAATGATAGTCTATTTTTTGACTAAAAAATTAAAATCAAAAGGTGTTAACTAGATGCACCCCCTATACAAATCTACCTACCCACTAGACCAACGCTGTTACGACGACTACGCTCTTACTGAAAATATACTTATGGAACATGCTGCTATGGGTATGGCGAACTACA
>JALVXD010000190.1 GCA_027038295.1 Campylobacteraceae bacterium | reverse complement strand
ATATACTCTAGGACTTTTTTTAATTCTTCTACCTATAACTAATAGCTTATTAGATTACCTTTCCCTAAAAACAAGTAAATACATGGCAGAACAAATCATGGAAGATAACTCTGTACTAACCATACTTTTACACTTATTGGCAGATTTGATTATCGCAATAATTTTACTTTTGTGTTTAGCTTTGTTTTTATTTTTTTCTGTTGAATTATTAAATATGTTCATAACTGAACCAATACCCATGAAAAAGATGCTAGTAGCCACATGGAATGACCCATTTTCTCTAAAAAATGGGTGGATAACTTTTATGTTATTTAGCACACTTGTACCAACAGTTGTTCATTTAGTTCTAGCTTTGGGAGCTTTGTTTGTAGCTATTATGCCATCTTCAAAATCATTAAAAGAGTTAAAAATGTATAACAAGGGTCAAGAAGCCTTACTTGAAAGTTCTGCTCATTATTTTACGCGTATTACTTTTATGCAAACATTTTTTTCTTTTCTTATTTTAGTTTTAATCTCTTTACCTTTTTGGTATGACAAGCTGTAAGAGAGAATTTTTTAAAATTTTTTCCCTATTGAATTGAATCTAAAATTAAGAACTTCCGTAGGGTGCCGTTTTCCAACGCACCTTCAATTGGCATAGATAAAAAATCTTTTTTTAGGTTTAATTAATTGATATGTAAAAAACAATACCTTTATATTTTTAAGCCTTTCGGCGAAGCTTCCTTTATGCCAATTTTATTTAACGGTGCGTTGGAAAACAGCACCCTACAACAACCCTAAAAAGCTCTCTTTTAAAACCTTTTTATAGGCTTTTAACTCTTCCTCTTTAGGCTCGTCTCCTTTTCGTAAAGAGACGTGTACTTTCTCTAAAGTTTTACGCATCTCACTGTCTATAATCTGTTCGGTTAAAAACTCTTCTTGCTCTAAGTCAATATCACCTCTCATGGCATGTGAGCGTTTGGCTATAACCGAAGCATGGTAGAGTGAACGTCCTAATAGTATGTAAGGAAAATTTAAGTTTTTCATGGGACCTACACTTAATTCTCTTTTTCCTATGCTCTGCCCTAAAACTTTTACCTCGTATAGGTTGTCAAAACCCATCATGGCCCCTACTCCACCGACAGCTCCACCGATGAATGAACCTAAAAAGAGACTACCTCCACCTAAAAGTAGGTCAATACCCAAACCACCCATAGCACCAGCAGAGGCACCTGTAATAATAAGTTGTTGTTGACTTAGTCCAAAAATAGAAGCACTCTCTTTTGAAAAAAGCCCCACATTGTCTAAAACCAACATATTTTCGACTTTCTCTATGCTTCTATGGTTCCAAATGCTCTCTATATTTTGCTCTTGCTCTTTTTCAAATTTTATTATCTTTTCTCTGTAAGAGAGTTTTAACTTCTCTTCCTCATCAGTAGTTGCTGACTCACCTACTATCTTTTGTCTGTGAACATAGGAGAGTGTTTTAACCATATTGGAGACTATAGAGTCTACTGTCTGCTCTATTTTTTGGTCTTGTAAATCTTCTAAAACTTTTATGGCTACTTTAATGGGTTTTGTCCACTCCTCTTTGAGTTGGGACATGCTATCTAACAGCTCTATATGTTCTATAAATGTTGCTTTTATAGGATTAAAAGTTCTTACCATTCTAAAGTAGTGACCCAAGGCACTTTTCCACTGCTCGGTGTAATTCTCTTCTCCAATAAGGTTTAAAATAGCCATAGAGGGTTGCCCACACCAACGTAAAATCTCCATCTCTGTTTCATATTCGGAACCATAAGGTTTAGAAGCATCAACCACATAGATAATCCCTGCCCCATTCATAATGGGTTCAAGCAGTTCTATCTCATCTATAAAACGTTCATCGTCTCGATGTACAGCAATAAATGCTCGAACTACATCACCCTTTTTATCGGCAGATACAGGCTCTTGGTCATTAAGCCATGACAAAACTCGTCTGGCTCTTTGAAAACCAGGAGTATCAAATAACTCATAGATAACCTTACCATCTACCTTTAAAGGAAACCCTCTTTTAACTTGAGTGGTTCCTGGTGTGTCACCTATTTGTACTGAGTCATCAAGTGCCAAAGAGGAGACGATGGAACTTTTTCCTTTGTTGGGGTGACCTACTACAGCAAACTTAGGGTAGTCATTGTTTAAAGACTCTTCACTACTATACATCTATAACCCATACCTTTTTAGATTTTAAACCTTGTATTTTTCGTTTCCATATGGCTACTTCTCGCTCATCACTCTCATAATTTCGCCCTACTGTACCTAGTGGGTAAACTTGAATCTCCTCAACATTATCATTGGCTAAAAGTTCCTCTAAAAAGTCTACAAAATCCATGGTAGGAGGCTCCCATGACTTGACATATAAAATCACTTCAGCTCTTGCCTCTTTGGCAATTTTTTGATCTTCTGAAAAAGAGTTATTTCCCCCTACGGTACTTATCTTTGAAGAGGAGATACCCTTAGCATCGTTAAGCAGTAAAATTTCATCTTTTGAGAAGTTCCAACCAATAATTGTCTCATAAACTTTTGCCACAGCATATGCTACTTGCTCATCACTCTCTTTTACAATCTCTAAATGCTTCTCCTCTTTAGGAGACTCTGTCGAGACAAAAGGTGTATTAAACTCTCTTAATAACTTTTCTACCCCATCAAGCTCTAAGAAATCTTTTTTCAGTTGTTTTTGGAAACCATAACGCGTTGCCAACCAGAGTAAGAAACGTAAGAAAATGGCATAAAAAAGTGTAACCATTGCCAAGTATTTCCACCAAGCACCCAGTTTATCTGCATTTTGTATCATTTGAGTGTTGAGGTTCTCACCCAGTCTATAGTAGTGACTCATCTCAATAAGTTCGACAGAAGGAATAGCAGAAGGTAGAGTATGTCCCCATGGAAACCCTATACAAGCTAGAAGTTTAAAAAAGTCGATATTACTTACATTTAGTGTTGTACTCCATGAAAAAGCAACATCTTTAGAGACAACTATGACTAAAAGAGCAAAAAGAAGTCCTATGGAGAAGAGCAAGGAGAACAGTTGTAGTCTATTCATAAACATCCACTTTTTCAGTTCATCAGAAAAGAGAGTGTTAAAAACATCTATTTTATCTCTAAATGAGAAAAAGTTTAAAACAGTCTCAATCCAATGCAGAGGGAAAAAGAGTGAGAATGCATTGAAAACGGTTCCAGAACTTAGTAGTGATACCATAGAGATAATCATAGAGAGCAGAGGAATGAACATTGCAAAAAGAAGATAGTAGATAACATTAACAGGAGCATGACCACTATAACTCAGTAGCCCTAAACCAGCCAAAAATCCAAAAATTAAGGAGAAAAGTCCTATAAAATTACTCAAAGTAGAAAACTTTTGTATAAGTGTTTGAGTTTCAGATTTTTTACTTTTTCTAAAGCTGTTTTTTTCCATCCAAGCAAGGAGTATCTGCTTAGGATTTGGAAGTAAAGCTTCATGCTTAAGTGCAAAAAGCCTGTTCTCTTCGTGTGTCCCTCTGTACTCTTTTAAAAGTTCAGAGAAGTTAATATAAGATTTAATAGAAATTTTACTGTTTTTTTTATACATGTATGGCTTTATATTTTTAAATTATTATACCAAAATCTAGTAGATAAAAAAATGTTCTACGCTTAACCTCTGATTTTTTTATAGATAGTAGGTAAAATTGGTAATTTTAATAATACATTTTTTATTGTATGGATAGTTGAAGTATTCTGTGGTTTAGAATTTTTTATAGGAATATGCCAATTTTCACCATAAAGTATCTTTACTACTTCTTTTGGATTATTGGGAACAGGAAACTGTGTACCTAAAAAATCTATCATCTCTATAGACTCTAAGTACTTACCAGCTATACCATTATCAACAGTAACTCTTTGATTTAATGCTTTACTATAAAAATATATATCTATATAGTCATTATTACGCATAAAAGACACTATTTCTCCTTTATCATCATATCGTACAACTTTTAAACCAGTCGCTTCAAAATCATAGAGAGCATTCAAGACTTTTTCTTTATCTTCTTCTAATACAAAAATATCTGTATCTTCATCATGCTCAATAAATCCATTTTCTCTAATAGCTCCTAAAAGGGTACCAAACCATAAACCATAATGAATCTGATGTTTATCCATTACTGATTTAAAGTCCAATAAATTCTCTTTACTGATTACTGGGTCTAAAAGTTTTTTTCCTACATAAAGCTCAGCAGGTTCGTAAGTAAATATTCCGTTGGCTGTTTGAATCTCTTTTTTCATAAATTATATCTCCTATTTCAAATAACTTTTAATATAAATTAACGTATTATAATACAACAATACTTTAAGTTTAATGCTAAATAGTAAATTATTAAAAAACGATTGTCTTATTTCCATGAACAAATACTCTGTCATTAAGCACAAAATTTAATGCACGAGAGAGAACTATCTTCTCTACATCACGTCCTGCTTTTTGCATGTCTCGCCACTCAAAACGGTGGTTAACGGGTATGACATCTTGGGCGATGATTGGACCTTCATCCAAATCATTTGTCACAAAATGTGCTGTAGCTCCTATAATCTTCACTCCTCTTTCAAAAGCTTGTTTATAAGGGTTTGCTCCTATAAATGCTGGTAAAAACGAGTGATGTATGTTGATTATCTGTCGTGGATAACAAGAGACAAAGGATGAAGTCAATATACGCATATATTTTGCTAAAACTATATAGTCAAACTCATGTTCATCTATTAGTTCAGAGACCTTCTTTTCGTGCTCTTCCCTACTCATACTTTCCGTAGGAACATGAAAAAATGGTATCTCAAAACGACGTACCAACTGCTCTAAAACATCATGATTTGCGATGACAGCTTCTATATCTGCATCCAATTCACCTGCTTCATGGCGTATAAGGATATCACCCAAAGCATGAGACTCTTTGGTTGCTAAAATAACAATTTTTTTACGTCTGGGTTCGATAACCTTTAAGTTAGCATTTTGGGGTACCACAACCTGTAATGCAGTTTCTAACTCATTGATGTCAAAGTCACCCGTAACCACTGTACGCATAAAAAATTTACTTTTTTCTTTGTCAACAAACTCACGGTTAGAATCTATATTCAAGTCTCTGTCATAAAAGATTTTTGATATCTTATAGACCAAACCTTTTTCATCAGTACAGTCAATTAATACTCTTGCTCTATTTTCCATTTTATTCCTATTAGACTTCTTAAAAAAACTCTTTGGAATCGGAGACTTTAGTCCCGAATAAGACGAGGCTAAAGCCATCGGTTCCTAGTTTTATAAGATGTCTATTTATTTATAAACGAAATTATACCAATTTTTTAGACAACTCTTCCCACTGCTCTTTCAATTCATTGTACCCTGCTTCATATGCCATCTCTATCTCATCAAAATCAAACAGATGCATATTGGCAACCCCTTTGACTTCAAAATAAGCATCGGCTAACGTCTTAGCACCTACAGAGTTAGAACGAATCATAATTAAAATAGAACGAATAGCCAATGACTTAAAGGTAGACAAATCTTCACCACGTAATGGGTTAATATTGATAGCCAAAGATTTTTCATAATAATCTTTCAGTGCTTTCACTGGCAAGTTGTCTGAAAACCCCCCATCAATATAGGAGTTTTCTCCTATCTTTTTTGCTTCAAAGAGTGGAGTTATGGTTGAAGAAGCAATGGTATAAGCTATGGCATCACCTCTATTTATATAGGAGGATTCCCCTGTATCTATATTGGTTACACAAGTATAAAGAGGAATTTTTAAGTCACTATAATCATCAATACTAAGTGTTTCACGCAGTTTATTTTCTAAACGTTCCATCTTAAAAACACCAACAGCACCAGATGCCCAAGCAAAAAGTTCTTTCTTCTCCAAACTTTTTAAAAACGCTAACATATCATCACTTTTTAACCCTGCAGCCAAAAAAAGCCCTACAATCGCACCTGCACTAGAACCTGAAACAGCTGTCACTTCAATACCCTGCTCTTCTAAAAACTTTATAGCCCCCACATGTGCTGCACCACGCAGACCCCCACCACTTAAACTCAATGTGATTTTCATATATCTATAGCCTTCTTAATTGTTTCTTTATGTTTTTAGATATAATAGCGAAAAATTAATCCCATCGAGGTATATCATGAAAAAAACGTTTAAAATAGAACAAGACAAACTAAAGCCAGACAGAGCTGTAGATGCCATTAAGAATGAACTTAGAAAATATGTAAAACGTGAAAAGAAAAAAGATTTACCAAACAAAAAAACCATGTATTGGGACTTTGATTGTAAGTTTGGAAAAAGTGAAGAGTTTGCAAAAGTATGTGACTTCGATTATATTTTTACAGAACTATCAGGCGTGGTAAACGCTGGTTGGTCAGAATGTTACATAGAAGTTATGGCTAAAGCTGTAGACAAACCTGTTAAAGAGGAAGATGAAGAGGCGTAGGATATTTCTTAATTCCTACACCTCAAAACAATTAAAGATTAACAATTCCTTCAATAACACCTACAATACTAGGGTCTTCAAGCGTAGACGTGTCCTGAGTAATTGCTTCTCCTTTTACGATGGAACGTAAAATTCTTCGCATGATTTTACCTGAACGTGTTTTTGGTAAATCAGGAACAAATGCCATGGCATCACAAAGTGCAATGGCTCCGATTTCTGCTTTAATCACTTTGTTAATCTCTACTTTTAAATCTTCACTCGCATCATTTGCATCTTTGAGTACGATGTAAGCAAAAATCCCCTCACCCTTAATCTCGTGTGGTTTACCAACCACGGCTACGGCTGCTACTTTATCATGTTTTTTAATGGCTGCTTCAACCTCTGCTGTTCCCATTCGGTGTCCTGAAACATTTATAACATCATCGGTTCTACCTGTAATGGTAATGTACCCTGCTTCGTCCATCATGGCACCGTCACCTGAGAAATAGACAGGTTTTCCATCTTTTTTACAGTCACCAAAGTAGGAAGTTTTAAAGCGTTCAGAGTCGTTCCAAATGTTTCTAATCATACTTGGCCAAGGTTTGGTAATACACATAAACCCTTTTTCACCAATCTCTGTAGGCGTTCCATCCTCTTCTATAACCTCTGCAACAATTCCAGGTAATGGGAACGTAGCACATGCTGGTTTAATAGGTGTAGCAGCAGGAAGTGGAGAGATAACATGCCCACCTGTTTCAGTCTGCCAGTAGGTATCGACAATAGAACAGTTGCTTCCACCAATCTTTTCATAGTACCATTTCCATGCAGGTGGGTCAATAGGCTCTCCAACGGTTCCTAAAATTCTTAGTGAGCTTAGGTCATACTTGTCTGGCTCATTTTCACCCATTTTGTGTAAAAGTCTAATGGCTGTTGGTGCTGTATAAAACTGGTTAATTTTATACTCTTCTACCATTTTCCAACATCGTCCAGCATCAGGGAAGGTAGGAACGCCCTCAAACATAACTGTGGTTGCTCCAGCAGCTAAAGGTCCATAAACAATGTAGGTATGCCCTGTAATCCAACCAATATCGGCTGTACACCAGTAAGTATCGTCATCTTGTATGTCAAACACCCACTCCATGGTCATTTGAGCCCAAAGAATGTACCCAGCACTTGAGTGTTGTACCCCTTTTGGTTTTCCTGTACTACCACTGGTATAAAGTAAGAAAAGAGGGTCTTCACTCTCCATTGGTTCAGGCTCACAAGTAGTTGATTCGTTTTTAATCAGCTCATTATAACTCTTATCACGTCCCTCTACCCAAGTAATCTCTTCGCCATTACGCTCAACAACACAAACATTTTGAACACAGTCACAACCATGCTCTAAGGCTTGGTCAACCACAGGTTTAAGCATGTAAGGTTTACCTTTTCTAAAAGCACCATCGGCTGTTACTACCAGCTTTGCTTCAGCATCAATAATTCTATCTCGTAACGCTTCAGCAGAGAACCCACCAAAAACAATAGAGTGAATAGCACCAATCTTCGCACACGCCAACATAACTACAGCAGCTTCCGTAATCATTGGCATATAGACAACGACTCGGTCGCCTTTTTTAATGTCAAACTGATTTTTAAACATGTTGGCTGTTTTGTTTACTTCTTCAGCTAATTCACCATAGGTTAGTGTTTTCTTGTCTCCATTGTCACCTTCAAAGATGATGGCTATTTTATCTTTTTTGCTCTCTAAATGTCTGTCTACACACTGATGTGCTACGTTCATCTCTCCACCAGAGAACCACTTGTAAAACGGTGCATTGCTTTCGTCTAAAACCTTGTCGTAAGGTTTAAACCAATCAATCTTCTCATCGGCAAATTTTGCCCATGTCCCTTCATAATCTTTATCGAACTCAGCTACTAAGTCCTTATATTCAGACATACTTTTAATTAATACTCTGTCAAATCTTTCTGTTTTTGGGTTAAAGATATCGCTCATCTATTTTTCCTATTTTAATTTAATTTTCTTATATGTTCAAGGTGCTTATCACCTAACTTAAACTTATCATTTTGGTCATAATAGCATCATAGGCTTTAAGTTTGATAAATCTAAATCTTATAAATTCATATAATGGGGAGTTATGGAAAAAGAGGAACAGAAGAATAAGAGGCGATAGTTACCTATCACCTTCTATTAAGAAATATGCTTATTGAGAAACATATTTGGCAATAATATCACCAATCTCCGAACAAGAGCAAATCTCGACGGCATCGTAAGCACCCAAGTCACCTGTTCGGTAACCCTTAGCCAATGACTTTTTAATAGCATCATCAATCTTATCAGCAGCTTCACTCTCACCAAGAGCATAACGTAACATCATAGATGCACTTGATATGGTTGCCAATGGATTAGCAATACCTTGACCTGCAATATCTGGAGCAGAACCATGAATAGGCTCATAAAGCCCAACACCTTTACCTGTACTCGCACTTGGAAGAAGCCCAATAGAACCACTCAACATCGAAGCAGCATCCGATAAGATATCTCCAAAAATATTTCCAGTTAAAATAACATCAAACTGTTTTGGATTTCTAATAAGTTGCATCGCAGCGTTATCAACATACATATGGGTCAACTCTACTT
>JALVXD010000189.1 GCA_027038295.1 Campylobacteraceae bacterium | reverse complement strand
AAAGAGTTAGGGTATGATGCCCATGCTGTTAATGAGATGGCACAAGGGCTACCTGATGATGGAATATTTACCTTTATAAATGATGAGAAAAAGTAGTATAAACATAAGGAGAATGAATGTCAAGTAAGACAACTATAAAGTGTCCAAATTGTCAAACTGAAATAGATGTTAATGAGATACTTTATCATCAACTTGAAGAGGAACATAAAGAGAAGTATTTAGCAGAACAGAGAAAAATAGAGGCAGAAGTAGAAGCAAAACGTAAAGAGTATAAAGATGCTTTTGATAAGTTAAAAGCTGAGAAACAGTCTATAGAAGATGCTCAAGAGAAGTTTGATGAAAAGTTAAAAAAGGCTACAAAAGAGCAGCTCAAAAGAGAGAAACAAAAACTCATTACTGACCTTAAGAAAGAGTTAGAAGAGGAGCAGAGTGAGTCAATGGAGCTTCTTCAAAAAGAGCTTAAGCAAAAGTCTGAACAGGTTAAAGCGTTAAACAGTTTTAAAATAGAGATAGAAAAGCTTAAAAGAGAGAAAGAGGAAGCTACCTCAAAAGCTAAAATGGAAGCTCAAATAGATTTGAATAGACAACTTCAAATTGAAAAAGAGAAAATAGCTAAAAGCATAGAGGAGCAAAATGAACTAAAGCTTAAACAAAAAGATGAGCAGATAGAGCAGATGAAACGAGATATTGAATCAGCTCAACGAAAAGCTCAACAAAGTTCTATGCAGACGCAGGGTGAAGCGTTGGAACTTGCTATTGAGTCTTGGTTGGCATCGCAGTTTCCTTTTGATACTATAGATGAGGTTAAAAAAGGTGCATTTGGTGCAGATTGTGTACAGACTGTACATACACGAGAAGTTCAAAACTGTGGAGTTATCTGTTATGAGTCTAAAAATACCAAAGCTTGGTCTGATAGTTGGATAACAAAACTGAAACAAGATATGCTCTCAGTCAATGCAGATATTGGTGTACTTGTAACATCAGTCTACCCAAAAGATATGAAAAGAATGGGCTTTGTAGAAGGTATTTGGGTCTGTTCTCTTAATGAGTTTAAAGGTTCAGTCTCTCTTTTACGTGAAAGTCTTATTCGTCTACAGACGGTAACCCAAAAAGAGGAAAACAGAGCAGATAAGATGTCACTGCTTTACAACTATATGACTGGTAATGAATTCTCTATGCAGATGAGTGCTATTGTTGAAGGTTTTATGACCATGCAACAAGAGCTTGATAAAGAGAAACGCTCTCTTATGGCAACATGGAAAAGACGACAAAAAACCATAGATGGTGTCTTGGCAAATACTACTGAAATGTATGGAGCATTACAAGGAATAGCAGGAAGTTCAGCTATTGGTCATATTGAAGCGTTAGAGTTGATTGATGAGGATGAAGAGTAGATTAATGACCATTAAACAACTATTAACTCAAGCAGAAAAAGAGCTAAAAGAGAGTTGTGAACGCTCAAGATTTGAAGCAGAACTTCTATTAGCCTATCATCTAAAAAAAGAGCGAACTTACTTACATGCTTTTGATGATAAAAAAGTAGATGACATAGAATCATTTCATATTTTAGTAAAAAGACGAGCAAACCATGAGCCTTATGAGTACATAGTGGGTGAAGCCAGTTTCTATGATATAGAATTAAATGTAGAAGCAGGGGTGCTTATTCCTAGACCTGAAACAGAGATTCTTATAGATTTAGTAGCTGAGATAATTGAGCGTGAAAATATCACTTCCATAGCTGAAGTAGGGGTTGGTTCAGGAGCTATTTCTGTAGTGTTGGCTCGGAAGTTTCCAGCATTAAATATAATAGCTACAGATATTTGTGATACACCTATAAAGGTAGCAAACTCAAACATAGAGAAGTATGAAGTATCAAATAGAGTTAGAGTTGTAAAGTCTAGTATATTAGATGAGGTTAAAGAGCCAATTGAACTTGTAGTGAGTAATCCCCCTTATATAGCAGAAGATTTTATTTTAGACTCCAATGTAGTTGACTATGAACCCAAAGAGGCACTCTTTGGTGGAGTAGTTGGTGATGAACTTCTTAAACAAATAGTTTTAGACGTTCAAGAACGAGGTATTAACTATTTGGCTTGTGAAATGGGTTACGACCAAAAAGAACCCATGACGCAGTTTTTTAATGAAATTGGGGTAAAATATTATAAGTTTTATAAAGATTTAGCAGGGTTTGATAGAGGCTTTGTTATAACGTTTTAAATTTACGATTCTAATAATCAAAAAATTAAGGGAAAAAAATGACAAAGAAACTATTCAAAATAATGACCATGGCATATATAGTCCTGTTAGGAGCTCTTTTGGGTGCTAGTATCTATGCTGGTGCTGTAGTGGCTCCTACTATTTTTCACTCTGAAACTTTCTTTGGTGGAGAGATAATCTCTAACTTTCAAGAGGGTCTGCTTATGACTTCTAACTTTGATAAGTTGGGCAGTTTTGTTACTATTATGGTGTTCTTCGCACTCTTTTATGAGGCGACCAAATGGAAAAGTTTTGAAAATGACCGATGGACACTTATATCACTCTTCTTTTTTGTATGTAGTGGTTTACTATTTAGTGGTTTTTATATTCCAGATATTATATCTATGCAACTTCAAGGTGAAGCAGTAACTCAGAGTGAGAAGTTTAAAAATGTTCATTTTGCAAGTGAATTGGACTTTAAACTCTTTGCTCTTTCTACTCTGTCACTGCTTATGTTTAATCTAAAAAAGGCATTGAGATAGATGTTTATAGACGCAACAAAAGAGAAGATGGAGTTTGATGAAAAACATCCACTTATAGAGATAAAACATCTGCAAAAAGTTTTTGGAACCAAAGAGGTTTTAAAAGATGTCAACCTCATTTTCCCAAAGGGTTCTACCACTGTTATCTTAGGTCTCTCTGGTGGTGGTAAGTCAACCATTATTAAGCATATAGTTGGACTTATGAAACCTACTAGTGGTAATGTTATCGTAGATGGTGTCAACGTCTCCACCTGTTCAGAAATGGAGCTTCGAGAAGTACGTAAACACATCGGTTATCTTTTTCAAGATGGGGCAATGTTTGACAGTATGAATATTTTTGACAACGTTGCTTTTCCTTTGCGTGAACATAGAAAAGATTTAAATGAAAAAGAGATAGAAGAGAAAGTAATGAAGATGCTCTCTATGACAGGACTCGACGCAGAGCGTGTAGCAAAACTAGCACCGAACGAACTAAGTGGTGGTATGCGTAAACGTGCAGGTCTTGCAAGAGCCATCATTATGGAGCCAAAAATCATACTTTACGATGAACCAACCTCTGGACTTGACCCTATTACCAGTGACTTGATTACACAGTTAATTTTACATCTTCAAAAAGAGTTGGGTGTTACCTCTATTGTTATTACCCACGACATGAAAGAGAGTTTTAAATCGGCTGATTACTTGGCATTTCTCTTTGAAGGTGAAATCATAGAGTGGGCAGAAAATGAAGAGTTTAATAATACTACCAATCCATATGTAATACAGTTGCTTAGTGGTAGTGGGAAAGGTCCAATTCAGTTTAATGATTAACAAAAAACTAGAACACCCATTTCAACCCTTAGTATTTAAAGATAGCAAAGTATTAATTCTTGGTTCTTTCCCAAGTATTGACTCTTTCGATAAGTCATTCTATTACGCACACCCACGTAATCAGTTTTGGAAAATATTGTCAGCTTTAAGTAGTTATCCTATTAATAACAGAGACCAAAAAATATGGCTATTAAAAGAGTCTAAGTATGCACTATGGGACATGGTAAAGAACTGTGTACGTGACAACTCACTTGACAGCTCTTTAGAAGAGATAGAGGTAAATAATATAGCAGAGTTTTTAGAAGAGCATCCAAGCATAAAAAAAGTAGCTTTTACGGGTCGTTTGGCAGAGAAGCTGTTTAAGATGCATTTTGATTATTTGGAGGTAGAGACAGTTTACTTACCTTCCCCGTCAAGTGCGTATGCAAAGATGAGTTTTGAGAGTAAAGTGGCTGTATATAGAGAGAAATTGGAGTTTTAGTGGCAGTTTGGGCAATAGGTGACATACAGGGGTGTTTTGACTCCTTTCAAAAGATATTAAAAAAGATAAAATTTGACCCAAAAGTAGATACTTTATGGGTGGCAGGTGACTTGGTAAATCGTGGTGATAAGTCCTTAGAGACCCTTAATTACCTCTATTCCATAAAAGACTCTATTAAAGTTGTTTTAGGTAATCATGATATAGCACTTATTTCTGCTTATGCAGGAATCAAAAAATCAAACAAAACCATACAACCTATTTTAGATGCTCCCAATGCGAAAGAGTTAGTTGACTGGTTACGTCATCAACCATTTTTACATTGGGATTATAAGTTAGGTTATGCCATGGCTCATGCAGGAATCTCCCCTCAGTTTGACTTTGGTATGGCAATCACCTATGCTTCACGAATAGAGAAGAAGTTGCAAGGACGTAACTACAAAGCGTGGCTAAAACATATGCGAAAAACCAGCTCAAATAAGTTTAACTCACGAGCCAAACCTTTAGATATAGAGAAGTATATTTTAAGTTCATTTATAAGTATGCGTTTTTGTGAAGAGGATGGAAAGCTTGACTTTAAACAGAAGGGTTCACCTACTGTTACAAAGGGGCTATATAAAGGTCTGTATCCTTGGTTTGCTTGTCCTACTAGACGCTCTTTTCCTCTAAAAATAGTTTTTGGTCACTGGTCAACACTGGTTAATGAGACGAATCTAAAATATTATAATGACAGCAATGTTTTAGGACTTGACACAGGTTGTCTATGGGGAAGAAGGTTAACAGTTGCAAGACTTGATACAAAAGAGCCTATAGTTATTCAGTTAGAGTGTGATGGATGTCAGAAGTTGTAATTATTTATTAAGTAAACTAATAATACCCATCACTATTCAATATTTTCATAACATACCTTTTGTTAATTAATCAAAATAGTATCATATTTTTATATCTATTTATTATAAAAATATTTTATTTAGATGATTAAGTAAAAATTATGAATAATTATATTATTATTCAATTATATAAATATTTAACAGGAGTAGATAATGAAAAAGATTTTACTAATTTCAGTATTATTAAGTAGTTTAATGTTGGCAGAAAATAATGCTACAGATACAAACAGTACCAATAAAGAGGAGCAAGGTTTAACCCGTGTGGAGACCATGCAAAAACTTGAGAAATCAATGGAGACAATTCAAAAAGGATTTTTCTATAATAATACAGAAATGGTTAAAAATGCAGTTAAAGATTTTCAATCAAATCTAGAAAATATGGATGCATTTATTCTAGGTGTTAAAGAGCTAGAAAATGAACGAAATTTCAAACCTAAACGATATGCAAAAGAAGAGGTAAAAGCACTTACTAGATTGTCTGATGAAATCATTAGTTCTTATGAGAAAGATAGAAAATATAGAGCTACACGGATTTATGCAAATATGATGGATCGTTGTCTTGCTTGTCATAAAATTATTAGAAAGTGGTAGCTTTTTAAATAAACCCTACTCAGTAGGAATACCTCTTGCCTTTGGTTTGAGGTAGTTTATTAGACTTCTTGCATAACCCCATAAAATTTCCTCATAAACATTTCATTTTTTTCGCCATAAAGTGTAGAACCTACCTTATCGGCAACCTCTATAAAAAGCTTTTGGAAGAAACATACTGTTCCATGAGTGGTGTTGATGCTGTTGGTTAGTGTATAATTTGTACAACCACAACTGTTGGTGCATCGCTCTTTTAGAGGGCAGGTTTTGCACTCTTCATTGCTGTTTCCTCTCTCTTCTATGAGTTTGACTCTTTTACTACTCTCAAAGCCACTATATACATTTCCCATAGACAATTCACCTGTATCATTACCTATAATACGCTCACAAGGGTAGATGTTTCCACTAGGTGCAATGGCAAGTTTAAGCTCACCAAAACTACAGCTTTTACAGCTACTCTCTATTTCTGTTTTTATTTTATCGTCTATAATATCTAAGTTGAGTTGGTTATTTTGACGATACTGCTCTATGGTGTAGTCTGCTACTTGGTGGTAAATGTTTGTATATGCTTGGGTATCATCACCCCAATTTGCAAAGTAGTTTAGTGCTAAGTGAATGTCTCTTATGTCAAGCTCTTGGTGAAGGTATTTGAGTGAAGAGGGTAGGTGAGAGATGTTTTCTGGAGTTACGACTGATATAACTGCATATTGACCATCTTTATAGATTTTTTGTAGCTCTATAAGCCCCTTTTTGACAGCTTCAAAAGTTCCTTCTCCGTTTGCATAGCGTCTATGGGTATTGTGCATAACTTCATTGCCATCTATGGAGACTACTACATAAAAGCTATGTTCTCTAAGCCATTTGACTTTTTCGTTGTCAAGTAGAACACCATTGGTTGTAAAGGTTTTAACCAGTTCTATATTTTTCTTTTTTGCCTTAGCCTCTATCTCATACGTTGCAAACTGAAAAAGCTCCCATTCCATGAGTGGTTCACCACCAAAGAATCCAAACTCTAATTTTTGCATAGGAATGTTAAGGGTGAAATCTATGGACTTTAAGATGGTCTCTCTGCTCATAGGTTTATGCAGTTTCTCACCTGCGTAGCAGTAGTTACAACGAAGTTGACAATTGTGTGTCAACGATAGGTATAGTATCATTTTTTAGGCTTATGTCCCCATGTTTGGTTGTTTTCCTCTGGTACAAAAACAGGCATTCCACCTGCAATATTATCAGGATATTTTATCTCTTGATTTTGAGATGCTGTACAGTTTGCTTCATTGTTATTTGGCATTTTCCCAGCTGGACTAGGTGTACAAGCAGTTAAAGCCATAGCAACGGTAGCACTTAATAGAATGGGTTTAATATGCTCTCGCTTAGGATAAGTGAGGATAGGTTTTGATGCTTTTTGTAGTTTCATAATGTATCCTTTGAACATAGGTTTTACATATGATAGCATAATTTTGGGATTTAATGAATAGTGGTTTTATTCCCAATCTGTGGTTCGGAACGAATAAACTGAGGTGTGACCATGTTATATAGTATAAATAGAAATCTTAAATATTAATTTCTCTAATATCAATCTTATCCCCTTTCGAATAAGGTTTAATTTCTATTTGCAATTTATGAGAAGATATAAATTTTAGTGTTGCATCCTTAGCTTTGTATTTACTAAAAATTGGAGATACTAATTTTAATCCAAGTGCTAAGTTAATTTCTTTTCTAAGAACTAACCCATGTGCTGTTGTTGCTCCACCATCAGTTAGATAGAGTCTATAATATTGTTGATTTTTTGAAATTTCTTGAATTAGTTGAAAGCTTAAATCAATATGGTTTTTTTTAATATCATCATAGACATCTTTTACAAAGATAAATAGTATAAAACTCGGAAGAGAAATAGCAATTGCAATAGTCATTAATATTGTCTTTTTTTTAGAAAAAAAAGCTCTAATAAAAATTGACAAGGGTAATAAAATCAATAAAACCATTATTGTTAAATAGTTTAATGAGGCATCTTGAAATCTTAATTGAATAGGTAAAGTTATTGTATTTAAGATTGGTAGTATAATAATTAAAATTATAAAGGATGAAATAATTTTTTTCATTTTTTCTTCTTTATTTTTTTTAGTCCCAAAAACTCCAACCCCTCACCCCTAACCACAGCAACTTCCCCTTGACAAGCCAAAGAGGGTAAAGAGATATAGTTTTTATACTGAAGAGCCTGATGAAAATGTCCCTCTATTATGAGGGCATCTTTTGGGTAATGGTTTCTTATGGCATCAAATCTTTTTGCATAGCCTTTAAAGTCTCCACAGATACTTTTGATTTTTAGTCTGTTCATTCTATGGTCTATAATCTGTTTTTCAAAAGGTTTTAAAATGGTGAGGGTACTTTTAGTTCGTAGTAGAGTAGCATAGAGGTTAAAAATAGCTCCTGCTGTATATTTATCTCCGTGGGCTAGATAGACATCTTTTTCTACTAGTTTATAGTGAACAGGTTGCTCTTTTCGTGAATATACTTTTATGTTGGGAAATAATTCTTTTAGACAAAAATCATGATTTCCTTCTAGGTAGATGATTTCTAACTCTTTAGAGATTTCTTGAAGTAGCTCTATGGCAGGTTTTGAGAAAGTTTGAATGTAGTCGTTGTAGCCAAAGAGTAGGTCAAAAATATCACCCATAAGAAAGAGTTGTGGGGGTGTAAGCTCTTTAGAGTCTATTTTTTTTAAAAGGGTTAAAAACTCTTCACCGTGGTGAGGGTAGTGGGCATCAGCAACAAAGAGCGAATGCTCTTTTATCTGCTTTGGCATTTTTGGCAGAATCCATAGAGGTTGATTTGAGACGAGCTGAGTTGAAAGTTTTCTATAACCAATGCCTCTTGTGTCTTTTGGGTTATATCTGTGTCCTGAATCTCTCCACACCCTTGACAGATGAGGTGAATGTGGTCATCTTTTTTTAGTTCAAACTTTGACTTTTCGCCATTCATTGGAACCTCTACAATAACATTATGCTCTTGCATTAAAATAATGTTTTTGTAAATAGTAGCCAGTGAAAGTGTAGGGTGAAGTTCTCTTACATCTTCGTAAATATCATCTATATTGATATGACCTGCATGGTCTATTGATTTCAAAATAGAGGTACGTTGTATGGTTGCTTTTAGGTCATTTTCTTTGAGCAGTGTTATGTAATCTGTCATCTTTTACCTCTCCTTTGTAAATACTTATATAAATATTATAGTCTATAATACTTAAATAGGCATTTGTTGTTCTAGCCAAGGGCAGACACAGAGGTCGCCCCTACGGTTATAATCGTTTATGATTATAGTTCGTCAGCGTGTTTTGCAAGATAGTCAGCAACACCTTCTGTGTCTGCTTTCATACCTTCATCACCTTTTACCCAACCAGCAGGACAAACTTCACCATGCTCGTTTGTAAACAACATAGTGTCAACCATTCTAATCATCTCATCAATGTTTCTTCCTAATGGAAGGTCGTTAACTACTGCGTGTCTTACTGTACCATCAGCATCAATAAGGAAAGAACCTCTAAGTGCTACTGCATCGTTAAGAAGAACGTCGTAATCTCTAGCGATTTGTTTAGTAATATCTGCTACTAGAGGCATATCAA
>JALVXD010000188.1 GCA_027038295.1 Campylobacteraceae bacterium | reverse complement strand
GCCCCAAGCCTATGGCTTCAAAAGGGTGCAACACATAAAGACTCAACTCATTAAACTCATGATGGGTATGATGTCTTTCATGTACCTTTTTTAAAAAGTCTATTCTATGTGCCGATAGATGAGCGACGTACATAATAAAATCAACCACAACCAAGAGTAGAAATAAATCTGCGAATAAAGAAGCAAACGAAAATGTATAGTCAAATTTTATGATATCCCAGTAAAAAAGTGCATAGCCAGGAATAGCCACTGCTATGTTTACAAAAAGAATAAACAAACTTAGAGCAAAATCAGAAAGACTCTTTTTTTTAAGTTGTTGTTTGTTACTGCATCCCCAATAAGAAGAGAATAACAAGGTCAATAGGTAAAACAGAACATTGACAACACTCAACAATGTAAAAAAATAGTAGGGGTCTTTTAGTAACGGTATCAAATTCATATCCTATTTTTTAACGCTTATACTTCAACTGCTCAACAACACACTCATCTCTGTCAATGTCTTCACGAACTGCTAAAAATGTTGGTTGATACAAACTCCCATTTTTATAAGCATACAGATAGCGTACCTCTATTATCTCATTTTCTTTAGGTACTTCTTTGTTTGGCGATATGGTGACATTGCCTACAAAGACCTCTTCGTCTTTATCTAAAATAGATACCCCTACACTACGCTTATCATTGATTTTAGTAACAACAACCGAACAAGTATCATAAAATTTAAATTTAACCTGTTCCCCACCAGAGTTTGGGCGACCTGCTTGGTAGAAAGATTGATGTTTTTTAAACACAACACCTTCGCTGTTTTCTGCTTTGAGTTGCTCAAACAGAGCCTCTTTTTCACTTGTACTTTTAGCTGTCTTTACAAGTACAATCTCATCGTGAAAACCTATATTTTGAAGCACTGCATAACGCTCTTTATAACTTTTGCTTTTAAGGTCATCGACATTAAACGACAAAATATCAAAAACAAACAGTTTATCGTCTATGGCTTCACCATCTATAATAAAATCAGCATCAACAGCATTGGCACTCTTTAGCATACTTTCAGGAGCTCCAACCGATAGACCTTTACGGTTAATGGCTATGGTTTGGCTTGATGTTTTTTGAATGAGCATCCGTTTTCCATCTTTTTTCTCCTGCATCCACCACTCATCATCACTCAAAAATGCTGAAACGTCCTCCTCTTCTATGGGGTTCAAGAGTTGACAATGAATCCCCGTCTTTCGTTGCTCTAAATCAACCACATACGCTGTAGTGTTGTCTTCGTCAGGTACATAACCCTTTGAGGCTTTTGAGAGTACCAGCTTGTCGTATATCTTTTTTGCTTTTTCATAAGGAACAGCCGTTTGGGTTTTTGTACCAGTTTTCAGCGTAGCCCCTCGTCTTCCATATGCAAAATTAACAATGTACTCACCATCTTTCTCTTCTAAAGATGCTTTATAGACCTTGTCGCTTCTATCTTGTTTGTAATAGAGTGTTGTATTTTCTGTTTTCATTTTTCTTTGTACTCACTTTGCATTAAATTAATAATTTTTATATCTACTCATTTAGAGACAACTCTTCCTCAATTTCTCTTCCCAACAAATCCCAAAAGCTATCGTAAAAATAACTCCAATCTCCACCATGAGCCATTCTAAAGTATTGAGGTAAACTGTTAAATGACTTTAGTATAAAAATTTCATCTCCATTATCTGAACCCAATAAAATGGCATGTTTAAGATACTCCTGAACAAATGTTTGAAACGCTTCATCACACTCTTCCCAATTCTCAGCCTCTGAATCATAACTACTTGGCAAATCTATGTTAAAACAGATATCTTCTGGTCTGTCCCATTTCAACATATAGTGGTCAAGCTCAGATGCTAAGAAATTCACTTTGCTATAGTGTGGTATTGCTCCATAATCTTGACTCTCAATATAAAATTTAGATAAATGTCGTATATGGAACTCCTCTGCTCCATAATTTAAATAGCTTAAAAATACTCCATGAATTTTCCAAAACTTGCGTATATCATCTGGGAACTCTTCCCAACCGTTCTCTTTTAAATTCTTATTGGTAGGGCTGTTCTCTTCTGGTTCACCA
>JALVXD010000187.1 GCA_027038295.1 Campylobacteraceae bacterium | reverse complement strand
ATGACTCTTGAAGAGTTTGAACAGTTTGAGTTAGTTTAACCTATGCAATGTAGGGGCGACCTCTGTGTCTGCCCGTGTTTATGATGGTAATGGGTTTGAAATTTTTATGAAAAAGGGGAGAAGATGAAAAAAGCAGTAATTACGATTTTGGGGACAATAGGTGGTAGATTTGACCAAAAGAAAAAAGAGTTTGTTTTTGCTTCAAATACAAGTAAGAGTTTTTATTATAGTACAGATAAAATTATAGATATAAAAGATGACAAGTATCTTAACACTCTACCTTTGCTTATTAAAAATTTTGATTGTGATATTATTCCAATTTTTACAAAAGATGCAAAGAAAATACAGTTAAATGTTTTAGAAAAGTTAGAGCATATAACTGATAAAAAAGATTTTTTTAAAGATGATTATCTTATAGATGATGAGCAAGATTTTGAAAATATTTTTAATATGATTCATAATATAATTAATAATTCAGAATATGATAGATTTATTATTGATGTAACACATGGGTTTAGACATTTACCACTGTTAGTGCTTATCGAATTGATGATTGTTCATTTTCAAAATACTTCTAAAATAGAAAAGATACTTTTTGCAAAAGAAGATGAGAAGCCTATAGAAGAGAATAAGTTTGTAGGAAAATATAATTTTATTGATTTAAAAGAGTATTTAGACTTGGCAAATATCTCTTTTATTCTTACAACTTTTGAAAAAAACTATACAGTTGCAAATCATATAGAATCTGAAAAATATCAAAATTTAATAGATGCTTTAAATAACTTTTCCAATGACTTAATGGCACTCAATCTAAATAATATTTTTGAAAACAGTATTGACGCGTTAAAAGATGAATTAGAAAAGATAGATGATGTAGCAATTACAACACAATCTAAAAAGCTTTATAAACATATTGATGAAACGTTTAAGCAATTAGATAAGCGTTATTTGACTTATTATAATTTATCAAAAGAGCTTTTTGAAAAAAACTATATGCTTATTAGTCTTTCTCTTTTAAATGAAAGTTTAAGACTCTATATAAAAACCACTATAAAAAAAGAGCATAAAGAGATTGTTGAGAAGATAGAATGTTTTTACAATGATGATTTATATCATATTGGTGATTTTTTTATAAAACTATATAAAATGAATTATAATAAATTTCAAAAAAGAATAGAAAATAGTAATAGAGATGTACCTATTTCAAGGAATGAATTTAACTTGATAAAGTCTAAATTTCCGAATAATTTAAAAGAAAAAATAAATTTGAATGGAGTGGAAAATACACTCATAGACCACATAGGACATAAAAGAAATAATTTAGCTCATGCAAACTCATCTACTGTTTCATTTGATACTATTCATGATGATATTGAAAGACTTATTGAAGAGTTTGAAAATAGATGTATAGTTTCTAACTAAAATGCAAAACCAAAAAAGAGTCCTAAAAATCCTAGAGCGTTTAGCCAAAGAGACCTGTACAACCAAACAGCTAAGCTTAGAGATTTTTGGTACAGATAGTGAGGCTAAACGGCGAATTATTCAAGGAGACATAAAACTGCTTCGGTCGTACTATAAAGAGAAGATAGTCTCACCTCAACGGGGGATGTATAAGTTTTTGAGCCTACCAAACTTTATGCAGAATATTAAAGAGACAGAGGGCGTGGAGCTTAATGAGCTTTTTGAGTTTGTAGCGATGTTTGACTCTAAAATGCTAAAGCTTTTTGAAGAGCATGAGCCTGAGTTTGTGGGACGAGTAAAACGAGAGGTTCAGAACATTTACCACATACACGAACTACCTTTTGAGATGCTAAAGAGTAACTACCTAGAGCAGATAAAAAAAGCCATAAAGTACCGACAGTATGTCAACATAGTCTACACTGAACGCAAGAGTGAATTGCTTGATGAGGTTCAGATTCATAGGATTATTTATGCTAAAGGTAACTGGTATGTTGCTGTTTTTACGCCTAAGAGCGAACGCTATAACGGCTATAGATTTTTGCGTATTAACTTCATACAAGAGTTAGAGGTTTTGTCTAAAACCTTTAACCGAGACATACAAGTAGAGCATTTTATAGAGAATTTTCAGTCTCTCTTTTCAC